>BNXT01000014.1 GCA_025999775.1 Bacteroidia bacterium
TCTCATCCATCGCCCCTGCCTGATAGACCTGCACACGGTAGGCATACTTGTATCCGGGCAATAGCGGGGCGTGCATCACGTTATTGTACAAAAAACTGTTGGTGCGGGAGATTTCTGATATTTTGGGCGATAGCGCCATAAACGCCGCCGGTATTGAGCCTGTGTAGGACGGCGGTATTTCGACGATGTCTATCTTGTATTCACTCAAAAAACTTGCGTTCATGGAGCCTCTGTGCGACGCTATCCACTGAAATAATAAGGTCGGGCTTTGGTCGATGTACAGCTTTTTTTCATTCGCCGGCGACACTAATTCCGGCGGGTCGTTCAGGATAAACCACGCCATAGCGTATTGCTCATTGCTCGACACCCTTGTCAGCGTAGTCGCCTCCACAACCTCAAACCATATCGTATAGCGATCCTCCGGCAACTGAAAATTCTGTACATAATTATTTTTATTGACGCCCACAAAGTCCAAGTTCTCCGGTAAAAAATATTCGTATAAGTCCATCCCCTGCAAGAAGAGCGGCATACCGGGGGTTAAATCAATAATGCGGGTATTTGCATACTTGGAGGTATATATGCGGTTGTTAAAGCCCTCTACGTGCAAACGTAGTTTGACGCGTGGATTCATAGCCGTCATATCGCGCATGAGTAGCATTAGTCGTACTTTGGGTATGGACGTCTTGAGATTATCCACGATGTTAACGCTAAAGGGACCCATCCAAGTCAATCGACTGTCCACCGGCGATAGCGTCTGTCCCCGCAACGACGTCGCTTGCAACATCCCTACCAAAAGGAGCAGTATCACTATTTTTATGCGGGTGGTCATCAGCGGCTTAAATATATTAGGTTCAAGACAACTTAAAAAGAATCTGCGTCAAACATATAATACAAAAATACAAAAAAATTTGAAATAACGTGCAGAAACGGTTAAAAAAAAGCATTTCCTACCAACATTTTGTCCCTAACGGGACATTGTTTACGTTTATTTGCATTACAATAAATCACATCTTGTACAATATCCTAAAGCATAGCCTTAATCTTTAGGATGGATAATCTCCTCCAAACTTGTTATATCTTTGATATAGACTTCGCGTGGTTTACTGCCTTGAGAGGGACCGACGATACCGGCATCCTCCAGTTCGTCCATGATGCGTCCCGACCGAGCATAGCCCAATTTTAATTTACGTTGTATAAGCGAGGTTGACCCTATTTGAGTACTGATTATCAATTGTGCCGCTTCTTCAAACATAGCATCGCGTTCACCGGCGCTGATACTACCGGAGGCTTGTACCGATTCATCGTCTATTTCCGGTAGCAGGTAAGCTTGTCCGTAGGCGCGTTGTTCACCGATAAAATCGGCGATACGTTCGATTTCTGGCGTGTCCACTAAGGCACATTGCAAACGTACCAAGTCATTACCGGTTGACAACAACATGTCGCCTCTACCGATAAGTTGGTCGGCGCCACCACTGTCAAGAATAGTGCGCGAGTCAATTTTGGAAGTTACCCTAAACGCTATACGTGCCGGGAAATTAGCCTTGATGGTACCTGTGATGATATTCACCGACGGACGCTGCGTAGCGATGATCAAATGGATACCAATTGCGCGTGCTAACTGCGCTAAACGCGAGATAGGAAGCTCCACCTCCTTACCTGCGGTCATAATCAGATCGGCAAATTCGTCCACAATAAGTACGATATAAGGTAAGTAACGGTGTCCATGCTGTGGATTCAGACGACGTGCAATAAATTTGGTATTATATTCTTTGATATTTTTGCACTGCGCATCCTTGAGCAAGTCGTAACGATTATCCATTTCTTTACATAACGAATTGAGTGTGCGCACCACTTTTTTTGTATCCGTGATAATAGCGTCTTCCGAATCTGGTAGTTTAGCGAGATAATGACGTTCTATTTTGTTATACAACGTAAGTTCCACTTTTTTTGGATCGACCATCACCATTTTGAGGTCGGCAGGATGTTTTTTATACAGCAATGACGCTATAATAGCGTTCAATCCGACGGATTTACCTTGTCCTGTAGCGCCTGCCATGAGCATGTGCGGCATTTTCGCAAGGTCGGCAATAAAATACTCATTTTGGATGGTTTTGCCCAATGCGATAGGCAAATCGAACTTAGTATCTTTAAATTGCGAGGATGCCAACATGGTTTTCATCGGTACAATTTGCTTCACTTGATTAGGTACTTCAATACCTATTGTGCCTTTGCCCGGCATCGGAGCGATGATACGGATACCCAGCGCCGCCAAGTTTAACGCTATATCGTTTTCTAAGTTTTGTATTTTGGATATGCGTACGCCCGGCGCCGGAACAATCTCATACAATGTAACTGTGGGACCAATAGTAGCCTTGATTTGAGCTATTTCAACCCCAAAATTCTTTAGGGTTGTCTCAATCAATTTTTTGTTCTGCATGAGTTCCTCATTCTGAGCGGGATTGCTGCCACTTCCTGCGCCATCGTAGTCCTCCAACAAATCCAAAGTCGGGAATTTGTAATTTGGGAGGTCTAAATAGGGGTCGTAAGGCTCCTCTATAGTATAATGGTCTGCCTCATCATCGTCCGGATAGTCGTCTTCATCGTCTTCGTCAATAGTATCTTCATCGCTATTTTCCGATAGTACATTGGAGTCTTCTGTATTGGGATTTTCGATAACAAACGGCGCTCCTTCATCTTCAGAAGAGATTACAATATCATCCTGTGTTGGCGTTATCTGGTTCGGTAAACCATACTCGGTATCCTCTGCATTTTCAGTATTTTCAATGAGGTCGGCAGTGTTTTCTCCTTTTGTATCCGGTGAAGCGTCAAGCGCATCATCCATTGTTGTGGGTGTAATCATGGTTCTTGCTTTTAGTTTACGGTCTTCTATCCATTGTTTTATTTGAGGGTATAACCGAATCCGTAGGTTGTACGATAACGACAAAAAGACAAGAATACTGCCTATTAACAACAATATAGTTCCGGAGATACCAATCGCATTATTGAGGTAGGAAACCGTTTCGTAGCCAAAGACCCCACCAAGTAATGACCAGCTATCTAACAGATAGGTGATAAGTCCTATCAATATGGATGTCCAAACAATAAAAAATGAACACCTTATGATAAGTCGAGATAGTTTAAAAAACGGCAATCTAAGAAAGCGACATCCTATTGCAAAACTCAACAGAATAAACAGGTAGGATGCTATACCAAAGCCCTTATAAATAAAACTATGCGCCACAAAAGCCCCTATTCTACTGGCGATATTATGAAAAGGCAGTTGTGAATTATTAAACAAATCATTAAACACCATCAGCGATAGTGCGTCGTAATCTGCCCACCATGTTGCAAGGTATGAGGAAAACGCAAATACCATAAACAATGCAAAGATCCAAAAACAAACCCCCATTGTATAGGAGAATCCATCACTATGTATTACTTTACGCAGTGATATTTTTTCCGGTTTTTCATTGTCGTCCGTTCTTAATCTCTTCTTTGCCATTGTTCTGCCTCCTTTATCTTTGATCGTTCTATTTGGATGATGTTTACATTCGTGTTAGAAACGCCTTGTGCAGGTTCTTCCCGAATAAAATGCATTCTGTTGTGATAGCCCCTATAGGTATTATTTTTCAGTTCATTGATAAATGAGGTATTGTATTGTATCAGCATATCCGTCAACCAACACATAATATCATAAGCGACAAATGCGTAGTTATCCGGGATGCTTTTATATCTCTGGTAAAATCGGCGTTCAAAGTTCAGAATTTCTTCATCGTGATGGTCAATATAATACCATGTTGCGTAGTGCAAGTTCAGATCGTTCAAATAGCGCATTTCCGTATATTCAAAAATATCGAAATTTTTCAAAGAGAACAGCGTTGTTTTGTTTTCTAATTTGGATGTTTGACTAAGTATCTTTACAATCAACGGTTCGCTGCTTGACAGATAGAGTAGCGTATTGTTCTTTTTTGCTGAAAGTACGTGATGCAGCGCCGTAATCGTTGCTGTCGCCGTGTTAAAATACATAATTGTATCAAAATAATACGAAAACGGCTGCAGTCTGGCTCGTACTAAATTAGATAATTTTTGTTCCTCATCTTTATTTTTGTCAGAAAATACGATAATTCGGTGTCCGACATGGCGTGCTAAGATATAGTCCAAAAATCGGTTTGTTTGCGCTATCTCCGATGGCAAAAGTTTTATCACATACGGATTATCAAGGACGATGCCGTCTTTATCCGACAAGGGATTGATAATCACAATCTGCTTTTCTTGGGCGTAATCGCTCATCAAATTGAACGTTTTAATAAAAAATGGCCCTATCAGCACGTCCATATTATCCAGCTGACGACTTCTAATTAGTTTGTTAGCGCTATTTTCGTCTGTAACATCAAAAACAGACACAGTAAATTTTATATCGCTTGTAGCCGAGACTTCTTGCAATGCCATCATAGCGGCTTCGTAAAATCTCACAAACAGAAACGAAAGCGGGGTTTTAGACGTAGATTTCATCTCATCCAAGTAAAGCGGCACTAACAAGGCAATTTGAAAATGGCGTTTTGGAGAGTTTATCGGTATGATGGTATCGTCGATGGCATTAGGCAGTGTATCCGACCCCACCAACATACGTTCAGGGATTCCATACGGTTGCATCGGTTGTGTCTGTATATCCGTCTCCGGCTTGGGTTCAGGGTTGGAGGGTGTAGCAACATACCCGCCGGATTGTTCTAATTGCCTGTTAAGCGCAGGATTCACAGGAATATGTAATATCTCGCCAATTTGTATATCCGGTTTATTTATGCCTCGAATAATAGTGCTCATCTCAACTTGATAGGTTTTACCAATGGAATACATCGTTTGTCCTTTTTCAACTTGATGAATGAAATACGCTTTGTTATCAATATAACGTACGTCCTTGGATATAGGGATATACACGCCTTGTCCAAGTACAATGCTAATGATTGCGTTCAATGCAACGGTTATGACGAGTTTTTTTATCATAGTTTTATTCCCATTCTATAGTTGCAGGAGGTTTGGACGAAATATCATAGACCACACGATTGACACCTTTCACTTTATTGATAATTTCGTTGGATATCACGGACAGTATATCATACGGTAAGTGCACCCAATCTGCTGTCATGCCATCGGTTGATTCCACAGCACGTAGGGCTACGACATACTCGTAGGTACGTTCATCGCCCATCACGCCCACCGATTGTACTGGCAACAAAATAGCGCCTGCTTGCCACACTTTGTCATACCAACCGTATTGACGCAGTGTCTGTATAAAAATATGATCTACTTCTTGTAGTAATTGCACCTTGCTTTCTGTGACAGCGCCCAGAATCCGAATTGCCAAGCCCGGTCCCGGAAATGGATGTCGCTGTAGCAGTGTCGGACTCATTCCAAGACTTGTACCTATGCGTCGTACCTCATCTTTAAACAGCGTCCTTAACGGCTCCACAACCTTGAGTTTCATGTAGTCCGGTAAACCTCCTACATTATGATGTGATTTAATGGTTGCCGACGGTCCATTGACCGACATAGATTCAATGACATCCGGATAAATAGTACCTTGTGCTAACCATTTGACATTGTCAATCGTATGTGCTTCACTGTCAAAAACATCAATGAAGGTTTTGCCGATAGCCTTACGTTTTTGTTCGGGGTCGCTCACGCCGTCCAACACCTTGTAAAATCGTTGTTTTGCATCCACCCCTCGAACATTCAATCCCATACCTTTGTAGGATGTCAATACATCTTCGTACTCTTGTTTACGCAATAACCCATTGTTAACAAATATGCAGTGCAGGTTTTGCCCGATTGCCTGATGCAATAGCACCGCTGCCACACTGGAATCCACGCCGCCGGATAAGCCGAGTATAACCTTATCATCACCCAATTGCGCTTTCAGTTGTTCGACCGTAGTCTGCACGAAAGAGTGTGATGTCCAATCGCCTGTGCATTTACATATCCCTATCACGAAATTTTCCAACAGTCGTTTGCCGTCGGTTGAATGATACACTTCCGGATGAAATTGTATAGCAAACGTATCTTCATTCTCAAATTGAAAACCGGCAATCCGCACGTCTTTTGTACTGCATATCACTTTCGTATCAGACGGTAGTTCAACAATCGTGTCACTATGCGACATCCACACTTGTGAATCTTCGAGTATGCCTTTAAACAAAGGATTTTGGGGTGCAATAAACGACAGATTAGACCGTCCGTATTCTCGTGTTTTAGCTGTAGATAGTTTACCGCCATGGTGTTGTGCTAAATACTGAGCGCCGTAACAAATTGCCAACATCGGTACATGCTTCCGAAATGCAGAAGTATCTATTTGAGGAGCGTTGACATCCAAAACCGAATAGGGACTTCCGGACAGAACAACACCTTTCAGATTGTAAGCCGACAAGTCCGGAATGTGGTTGTAGGGGTGAATCTCACAATATACGCTACACTCCCGAATACGTCTTGCAATCAGTTGCGTTACTTGTGAGCCAAAATCCAGTATCAATATCGTTTCTTGCATGTTATCGTTCTATTGTTGCGTTATAGTAACTACTATTCCCTTTTTGGTCTTTTACCGTCAATTCAAAGCGATGTTTCCCTTTTGGCAGTGTTGTATCCACCGCACCCCACAGGTACTTAATTTTGGGGTCATATTCCATCAAAAACCAGTGTCCATCAATCTTGGCTTCATATCCGTCTCTGGCAATACCTGAAAAATCATCGCTAATCTGAAATTTCAGCGTATCTTGCGTCATAGAAACTCTATTTCTTACGATGTTAAGTGGCATAATTTTTGGTTTGATAGTATCAATACAAACTACAAAAGTACAAAATTTTTTTATTTTTATACTCACAAATCCATCTTTATAGCTTCCACCCTCCGCATTTAGCGTCCCATCCTTATTCACACTGGCGATGAGCGCTTTGGATAGCAATTCCGGCGCTAATTTTTTAGGACGTATCTTCAACGTATAGGATTTACACAATGGTGTTCCGCTATGATGTACCTGATGTACATCCGAAAACCAATGACTGCTATCCGGCAATTTACGACTATATGCAAAATCAATGGTCTGATATAAAGCGTTTTTCGGTAGTGTAATTTGAATACCCTCGCTTGAAAAACTATTTTCCTTTTGATATTCAAACAATTTGGTGTCTCTTGGAGGAGCGTAGCCCTCAATTTTTCTGATGGTTTGCGCAGGTTGAGCGTTCACATAAAATGACAACGTACTTGTATTGGCATAAAAATCCGCAACTTTTATCTGAACTTTGTAAACACCTTCCGTTGTAAAATCGAAGAATCCGGAGTTTTGATTGTATTTGTAAACATTGAGTCTATTATTCGGATAGACGACAGTCCACTGAATACGCTGTCTGGTACTATCGTAATGCGCGTAGTCAATAAAACTGTTAATATCGGAGGTTTCGCCGAAGCCGACACTATCTAACTGCCAATAGAATACCGGCATATCGTCAATTAACACTTGCATATTGTACAATCCCAAAACATTCGGTTGTCCATTGGCTTTATCCGTAGCGTCAATACCAAAGGCGTAACGACCGTATATGTTTAATGTATCGGGGCTAATGCTATAACGATTTCCATTTTGTATAACAGGTATATGAATACTCAAATCCTGTTTGAGCGGGAATAAGTTGAAATTATTAGGATATACTGCCAAAGTTGACAGTGTAGGCGGTATATTGTCCTTAACAGCATAGCCGAATAGTCCGGGATTTATTGCTTGGTCGCCGGCGGAATTACGCATCTCAAAATGCAGGTGAGGACCGCCTGAAGAGCCGGTATTGCCCGAATAGCCTAATAAATCTCCTTTTTTAAACGTATAGGGACGTTGCGGCGTAAGGTCTATTTCAAAGGATTTCTTTGCATATTGATATTGTTTCACTGCGGATGCCAAGGGTTCTACGAACTGAGATAAATGACCATATACACTCATCACGCCTTGTGTTGTGCGAAAATAGATAGCTTTACCATAGCTTGTTGTAGAGACGAGTAAGCGTACCACCTCTCCGTCGGCGATAGCATAGACCGGAAAGCCCTCTCGTTGCTGTGTTTTAAAGTCCATCCCTGCATGAAAATGGCTGCCGCGCAATTCCCCGTACGACCCGGATAATTCCAAGGGAATATCTAAGGGCGAACGTCCATTAAATTGCCCAAAACCGTTAATTACAGAGAGCAACATCAATATCCCTATACTGTATTTTACGTTTTGTAATGTCATACGTTCACCTTTTTTAAGTTTTCGTATGCTTTAAGAATTTCCGAGACTAATCGGTGTCGCATCACGTCTTTATCCGTCAAATGGATAATGCTGATGCCGTTCACTTTATCAAGTAGTTTCAAGGCTTGTAATAATCCCGAATTTTGATTTCGTGGAAGGTCTATTTGTGTTACGTCGCCGGTGATGATAAATTTAGCTGTTTTTCCCATCCGCGTCAGAAACATTTTTATCTGCATTTCGGTTGCATTTTGGGCTTCATCCAGAATAACGAAAGCTTGGTCTAATGTTCGTCCGCGCATAAACGCCAAAGGCGCTATTTCGATAGTACGGTCTTCCAAGTAATCTTGTAGTTTGCCTTGTGGTATCATATCGCGCAGTGCGTCGTAGAGTGGTTGCAAGTAAGGGTCTAATTTATCACGCAAGTCGCCGGGTAAGAAGCCCAGATTTTCTCCGGCTTCCACAGCAGGTCGCGTTAAAACGATACGGCGTATCTCTTTATTTTTCAGCGCTCGCACCGCTAATGCCACGGCAGTATAGGTTTTCCCCGATCCGGCAGGACCTATCGCAAACACCATATCATTATGTTGGCACGCCTCCACTAACTTCTTTTGATTGACGGTCATTGCCTTAATCTGCTTGCCATACGAGCCATGCACCAAGACCTCATCCGAATTTAATTCCGCAGTAGTCTCGCCGGTATCCATGATTTGAATAATATCATTCTCATCCAATCGGTTATAGCAATTGAAATGGGCAATTAGTAATTCAAATTTTTCGCTACAACGCTCTATTTCGCTATCATCACCGGCTAAATACAGGGTATGACCACGTGCGATAATCTTAACTTTCGGGAAAAAATGTCGGATAAATTTTAGATTTTTCTCTTGTACTCCAAACAAATCCAAAGGGGCTGACAACTCAATCGTTTTTTCAATCATAGCTTCAGCATCAATAAATGAACGAACTACCGCCTAAAAACTCACGAAGAATAGATGTTACCGGAATCTCATGTTCGGGAATAGGTGAAAAATAGGACAGGAAATCAAGTACCATCCGTGCTTCCGTAAAAGCAGGCTCTGTTTCCGGAATAGCATTTAACAACGGCTCCACAAAGGGTTTTAAAGCCGATATTTCATAGATAAGCGCCGAATTGAAGAACACATCGGCGTTTTCCTGATAAGGGAAAATGTTTTGTTCTTCACCTTGTTTAACTGATTGCCAACGGTTGAAGGTATTCACAGGTGAGACGCCGCGCATGCGACGGTCGCGCACCAGACGGCGGAGCAACCGATTGTCGGTACTCATAATAGGCGTCTGCGCATCAATGGAAATAGGGGTTAGAGCCGACACATAGATAGTGAATTTCTTAGCCTCTTCGATAGCGGCGCTCATCGCCGGATTCAATCCATGTATGCCCTCAACCACTAACACCGACCGCTCGTCCATACGCAGTTTGTGTCCTTTGTATTCTCGTTTGCCGGTTTCAAAGTTAAAACTTGGCAGTTCGACTTCTTGACCATCTAATAGCTGATTCATTTGTTGATTGAAAAGCTCAACATCCAACGCCTTAATCGTTTCAAAATCATACTCACCATTTGGTAAACGCGGGGTTTTGTCACGATCTACGAAATAGTCATCCATAGCGACCACTATCGGGTGATAACCCAATACCTGTAATTGCACGCCCAAACGCTTGCTGAATGTCGTTTTGCCGGACGACGAGGGACCACTGATGAAGATCATCCTAACAGCGCTCCGTTTATCAATCATATCGGCAATACTGGCTATTTTTTTCTCTTGAAAAGCCTCTGAAATCTTAATAATATCGCCCACCGTACCGTCCGCCACATGTCGGTTTAAGTCGCTGATATAGTCAAGATGGAGCACTTCAAGCCAATGTTTGTATTCCTGAAAGACTTTAAACAGTTTAGAATGTTCCGAAAACTGCTCAAATCCCGAATATTGGCTCTTTAATTTAGGCGTTTTAACTAAAAACCCTTTACCACCAAAGAAGTCAAGTTCCAACTGTGGTAACACGCCTGTTGACGGTACCAAACAAGCATTGGTGTAGTCCACTGTATCTTCCAAATAACAAAGCGACGTATAAAGTTTTTGTTGGATTTTCAACATGTCCACCTTATCCTGACGTTTCTTTCTTTGAAATAGCGCTATAGCATCTTCGGTAGGTATGATTTCACGTCGAAACACAAGATTGGCGGCAAAGATTTCTTTTATTCTTGCCTCAATAGTCTCCACCATGTCATCGTTGATTTCATACTGAAGATTCTTCAGTTCACAATACAAGCCGCCGGGTAAAGAATGTTCAACCTGTAAAATTGCCTCCGGAAATAAATCTTGCACCGCTTTTTGCAGCGCCAATATAGCGGATTGCAAATAGAGCCGACTTGCCATAGGATGGCTAATCGTAATAAACTCTATGGTTTTCGGGTTAAATACTTGATAGGAAAGGTCATAAAGTCGATTATTGACAATCGCTGCCACGAAAGGCGTTTCAGACGTTAGCTGCAAGAGGTCTTTGATCTGTGCCAACGATGAACTATCGGGTACTGTGTATTTTGATTGTGTGTTTTTGCAAATTATATCAATCATGTTGTAAAAATTTTAAACTCAATCTCACTATTTTAACGGAATTTTTGTCTCACAAACCATGTCTCGAAAGCTGCTAAACCAATGGTTATTAGTCCATAATTTTCCTGTATTTGTCCGTTGCCGGTATTGCCTTTACGACCTATTTCCACGCCGATGTCTATTCTTGACAAACTGCGTCGGACAGGTATGCCAAAACCAAAAGTAATAGCCGATTCAAGCAAGTTGTTATTTTGATAGGCTACATAGTCCTTACCATATCGAAAGCCCACGCGATAATCCATTTGAGAAAAGATGTCTCCGGCATAGCGATTGCCTTTTATTTCAGCGCCAAGATGGCAGGTATAGGCATTTTTCAAGAACGGATCGGCTTTACCGAAATCCCGATATTGACTGTACTGATAAAAACGATATTCACCTATAATCATCCATCTATCAACATGAGCGAATGAAACGCCGACGCCCAATGAGGATGGCATTTCTACTTTACCTGACAAGAGTTCTCTTGATACCGTATCTGCGACCGAGCTTATAGTTGCCAAAATTTCAGTCTTACTATCCGCATTTAACGTGTATTTAGGAACATACGTGAAACCGAACCCCAAGCGATAGGACTTACCCATATCAAACTTCAGCTGCATGCCATAGTCCACATTAAATCCTTGCAGTTCCGTAGTTTTGTAAATACCTGATGTCATTGCGTACGCATACAGCGTATCGTACAGCGTTAGACTTGCATGCCGTTGAAAATAGCCAAAATGGTAATTAAAATTAGCGCCTACAGAAATAAACTTATAACCTAACGCAAAGCCTATGTAAACATCATTTAGTCCGCCGGTTCCGAAATGCTGTACGTTGTAATCGCCCGCAGACGAAGAATCCTGTATCTGACGATTTACATCGTAACTCACATTGGACGTAGGACGCAAGCCAAAGCTGGATTTCACCCACGATGTGATGGGGAAACACAGATTAAAGGTATTTACAGAAGCATGATTGGAATTAGACGTGTATGTTTTATTGTCAACAATCTCTGTCAGACGTGCTAATTGCAACCGCATAGACAAATCAAAGCCTACGGTCAAGCTGTCTATATTAATATACGACGCGGGATTGTAGCTGCTTGTTTCATTAGCGCCCACCAATCCGAGTGTTGTATTGCCCAAGCTTGCGGAACGCGGTGTCGCCGCTGTTTGAAGTTCACCAATACCAAACCGCGAATACGGCAACAACGCCACATTTTGGGCATGGCTCGTCGGTATTACACCTAATCCTAAAATTAAAACACTACAGCACTTGACACTGATTGATATTATAGTCGAGTATTTCATTCAAACCAATTAAAACCATATTAGAAACTACAAAGGTAGGTATTTTTATCTTATTGACAAAATAAAAAACATCGCCGCCTGTCAAAAAAATCTGTACATCCTCATAAGTAGCCGTAACCCACGCTATTTTGTGCTGTATTTCTCCGAGCATGCCATCCATTACTCCTGCACGTATTGCCTCCGTCGTATTTTTGCCCATACTTGTTATGTTAACATCCTGACTATCAATATTTTGCGACATATTAACCCTTGGCAGTCGCGCTGTAAACTGATGAAGCGCTTTAAATCGCATCTGTAATCCGGGGGCTATAGCGCCGCCTACGTATGTAGCGTTCTTCAAAATTACTTCGTAGGTTATGCAGGTTCCCAAAGAAATCACTAACGTATTTTTTTGAGGCGCCAGAGCGTTGGCAGCAACGGCAAGAGCTAATCTGTCGCAGCCTAAGGTATCGGGTGTTTCATAGTCATTAACGATAGGTATGGGGGTATTAACATCAAAAAGTAACATTCGGTTTTTGCTATCGTCAATCAAAAAATCAGGAACCGAGCCTACGGTGCAAATAATACCTTGTTGAATATCACAGTTAGCTGTAAACATGTCCAACTGTACCTTCGTCAAATGCTCAAAAGCCGCATAGTTGACCATCTCATGCCCGTCGAAGATCGCTAATTTTGACAACGTATTGCCAATATCAACAACGAGTTTTTTATCGTTTGGCATACTCCATTTACAACGGGAAGAAAACCCCAATGTGATAAAGAAGTGTCCATTCCCCTACTTTAAATGTAACATCATTACCATTACGATCCTTGCCAGTACCAACAACGATTCCCCAACCTAATCCCGCTTGCAATATTTTCTTTGCTCTGAAAACATACATCGGTCCAATATAGGAACCATAAAAATTTTCACCAAATCCCTGATGCAAGTACTGTAAAGATATAAACGAAGAATTAATGATTGGTTTAAAATGCCAATCTAAACCCACTCCAAAACTGGAAATACCAATGCCGGCTTGTAGTCCCACTGTCTTACTAACCAAAAATTCCGCGTCCACTCCCACAAGAGACCCACCACCCATCATAAATCCCGCATTGATAGCGGTATTACGACGTGCAGGTTGCTCAGGATCAATAGGTAACGTTTCTCTCTGTCCATAGATAAGCATCGATTGACAGAACAAAAGTACAAGTACAAGTATCTTTTTCATAATGCAAATTATTAACTCACAAAGATACATAATTTTTTAGATATTTCATCAAAATTTATGTTTTTTTGTCTTTACACATTTTAGCCGTTCATGGGATTGTCTCATAAGCACGCAGATAACGCAGATTAGACAGATTTTCGCAGATAAAGGAAAAAACACTCCACACTCCACACTCCACACTCAATTCTTAGCGCCTCAAACTATTTTTTAACCCAAAAATTTGGGCGATTTCTAAAAATAATTCCGTACCTTTGTATCAAACAGTAACAATTTAAGATATTCAAAAATCCGTTAAATCCGCGTTATCTACGTGCAAAAAAACAATGATGAAAGAATTTTTAGAAAAACAAGTCCAACGCATTAACAATAAGGCGTTTATCGAAACCGACCCTGTGCAGTTTTTGCATCGTTACGAGCGCTTGCAGGACATTGAAATTGTGTCGTTTTGTGTAGCAACGATTGCTTGGGGGCGGCGCGAAATGATTTTGCACAGCGCCGAGCGAATGTTGGCAAAAATGGGCGAAAGTCCCTACGAATATGTGATGTGCGAAGGCTACGAAATGCTCGGCGAAGCAAATGTTCACCGCACTTTTTTTGAGCCGGATTTGGCGTATATGCTGCGCGGATTTCACAAAATCCTATCTGAAAATGAGAGCATTGAAAGTTTTTTGAAAAAACGGCATGCAAAAGATGCGTGGCAAATAACCGAAGTCATACAAGCTGCTATGCAGCAGGCAAACGGCGGCAAAACCAATGCGCGAAACCTGTTTTCGCTCAATTTTGAAAAATCGGCACTCAAACGACTCAATCTGGCTCTGCGTTGGCTCGTCCGCCGAGATGGTATTGTGGATTTAGGCGTATGGAAACTCTTGAAATCAAGTGAGTTATACATTCCGCTTGATGTTCATGTAGCCAATATTTCCCGCAAACTCGGCATCCTGCAACGCAAGCAAAACGACCGCCGCGCGGTGGAAGAACTGACGGCTGCTTTGCGCGGGTTTTGTCCCGAAGACCCTGTGAAATATGATTTTGCACTGTTTGGAATTGACATCGGCGAACAGAAAATTTTTGGCTAATGACGAATTTTATCATTAGTTTTAAACGAAAAACAGTAGTAGCCATATTTGGTAGAAAATGTAACCAAATGGTGTCATACAAAAAGGTGTCATACAAAAAGGTATCATACTATTTGGTTATATCGAAAAATACTTGTATCTTTGCACAAAAATATTTTGATGTATGAAAAGAATGCCTTTTATATTCGGAAAATCGGCTGATTTCAAAAACTTTACGGACAGAGATGCGGAAACAGACCGCCTCGTTACGAACTTCAAATCGCTGATAAATACGACCATTATTTCGCCGCGAAGGTGGGGAAAAACCTCGCTTGTGGAGAATGTGACGGAAAAAATCAGGACAGAAAACAACAAAATTTGTGTTTGTCTGCTTGATATTTTCAATGTTCGCAGCGAGGAGGAATTTTACGAACATTTTGCAAAAGAAATTCTCAAAGCCACGGCGAGCCGTTGGGAAGAAATGGCGGAAAATGCCAAAAAATTTCTTTCGCAACTATTGCCGAAAATTTCGTTTTCGCCCGATTCGCAAGCGGAAATTTCGTTTGGCGTGGGTTGGGAACAGTTGAAAAAAAGTCCCGACGATATTCTGAATCTCGCCGAAACCATTGCCCAAGCAAAGAAAATCAGCGTTGTGGTCTGTATCGACGAATTTCAGTCCATTGGCGATTTTGCCGACAGTTTGGCTTTTCAGCGGAAACTGCGCTCGCACTGGCAACGCCACCACAACGTTGCCTATTGCCTCTACGGCAGCAAGCGGCACATGCTTTTGGACATTTTTTCAAACGCCGCAATGCCGTTTTACAAGTTTGGCGACATTATGTTTTTGCAAAAAATCAGCAATAAAAATTGGGGCGAATTTGTAAAAAAACGTTTTGAGGAGACAGGCAAAAAAATCACACTCGCACAAGCCGAATATCTGGCTGAATTTGTTGATAATCACAGTTATTACGTGCAACAACTTGCACAGCAAGCATGGTTGCGGACAAAAACCAGTTGCACAAAAGCCATTATTGACGATTCGCTGCAAGGCATTAAAAATCAGTTGAGTTTGCTGTTTGTCGGACAAATTGAAGCGATGGCAACCACGCAAATCAATTTTCTAAAAGCGGTATTGAACGGCGAAACGGCTTTTCAATCACAAGGCGTATTAAAACGCTATGATTTAGGAACTTCCGCCAATATTGCCAAAATAAAAACGGCATTGATGAACAAAGAAATCATTGATATTTCCGCCCAAAAGGTCGAAATTTTAGACCCTATTTTTAAGTTGTGGCTGAAAGAGGAGTATTTTTGAAAAAAGTTAAACAAAAAATACAGTCCTGATTAAACAGAAAACGAAATTATCAACCGCCCGAAAGGGCAAAAAAGGAGAAAAACTTATGAGTAAAGAACTCAAAAAACAGGAAAATAAAATTCAACTCACTGACGTTGAACGAGAAAATATCATTTTCTCGAATGTCGCCAAAATCATTGAAACTCGCAAATTCAATGCTGTTTCGGCTGCTAACAGTCAGGTTATTTTGATGTTCTGGGAAATCGGGAAATATATCAATTCTGTGATTTTGGAATTTAGTCGGGCAGAATACGGCAAAAAGATTTTGTCGACAGTGTCGACAAAATTGACGGCAGAATACGGCAATTCTTTTGTCGAAGCCAATTTATACAGAATGAAACGTTTTGCAACTGTTTTCAACAATATAAATGAAATTGCAGACGTTATGCCGTTTTTGAGTTGGTCGCATTTTTGCGAAATTATGCGTATAAAAGACAAACAGGCGCGGCAGTTTTATGCCAAATATGCGGTGCAGCGGCAACTCGGCATTCGCGACCTGCGTCGACAAATTGCCCGCAAACCTTTTGAACGGCAGGAAATTGCAAATACGCAACTTACCGAAAATTCGCTCGTTCCGTTTAATGTGTTCAAAGACCCGTATCTGTTAGATGTTTTAGGACTGAAAGACAATTTTTTAGAGGCAGATTTAGAAAATGCAATTTTGCTTGAACTCGAAAAATTTATACTCGAATTTGGCAGCGGTTTTGCGTTTATGGAACGGCAAAAACGCATTATTATTGACGGCGATGATTTCAAAATTGATTTGCTGTTTTTTCACCGCGATTTGCGGCGTTTGGTTGCTGTCGAATTGAAGACAGGTAAATTCAAGCCGCAATACAAAGGACAAATGGAGTTGTATCTCAAATGGTTAGACCGCTACGAACGGAAAGAGAGTGAGAATGCGCCCGTCGGTTTGATACTTTGCACCGAAGCAAGCCGCAATCAGATTGAACTGCTCGAATTGGACAAAGCGGGCATTGCCGTTGCGGAATACTGGACAAGCCTGCCACCTAAAAAACTGTTAGAGAAGAAAATAAATGAAATTTTAATTGAGGCAAAAGAACGTTTGGAACGCAGAAAACTCTTGCCAAACGTTGCCAATAAACAAATAGATTATTTTATTGAAAACGTAGAATAATTATTAACCGCCCGAAAGGGCATAAAAAATAGAAAATGAATATAAAAAAATGGTGGAAATACAGCGGAATTTTGTTGATTATAACGGCAATTCTGCACACGCTCTTAGCGATAGCTATGATGTTGAGAACC
>BNXT01000015.1 GCA_025999775.1 Bacteroidia bacterium
AATATAACAAATTATTTTTAAATAACAATACAACCGCTACATATTTTTTATATGTAAGCGGTTTTTATATATAAAAAAATAAACACTACATGAAACATTCATTATTGTTAATCTGTTCAATACTGATTACAGTATGGGCAGCAATAGGCGCACGAGCGCAAACAGTAACACCTACCGGCGGCATTGTCTATGTTACCGTAACCGGCGATGGCATAGGCGACGGCTCTTCGTGGAGTAACGCTTACGCAGGGCTTGCCGACCCGCTCCTCGCGGCGATGACCAACCCCGCCATCACGCAGATTTGGGTAGCCAAAGGAACCTACTACCCGCAGCACAATGCCGCCGACGTTCCCACAGCCGACCCCCGCGACAAAGCCTTTGTGCTGGTAAATAATGTGAAGATTTACGGCGGCTTTGAGGGCATCATGGCAGAAATGTCAATTGACGACCGCGATTTGACTCCCCCTGCATATTATTTGATTCCCCCTGCATATAAGACCATTCTCAGCGGCGACATTGGCATAATAGGCAACAATACGGATAACGCCTACCACGTAGTGATTTCCGCAGGCGCAGTAAACGCTACCCTGCTCGACGGCTTCACCATCACCGGCGGCAATGCCGACGGCAGCGGCGCTATTACTGTAAACTCACAACTTATTTCCCAAAACGCCGGCGGCGGGATGTATAACGATAATTCCTCGCCCACGCTCACCAATGTTACCATCAGTTGGAACAGCGCAGACGAAGGCGGCGGGATGTGTAACAGCGGTTCTTCCTTGCCCACGCTCACCAATGTTACCATCATCGAAAACAGCGCAGACGAAGGCGGTGGGATGTATAACGATAATTCCTCGCCCACGCTCACCAATGTTATCATCAGCGGAAACAGCGCAGACGAAGGCGGCGGGATGTGTAACAGCGGTTCTTCCTTGCCCACGCTCACCAATGTTACCATCAGCGGAAACAGCGCAAGCGCCAGCGGCGGCGGGATGTGTAACAGCGGTTCTTCCTCGCCCACGCTCACCAATGTTACCATCAGCGGAAACAGCGCAAGCGCCAGCGGCGGCGGGATGTGTAACAGCGGTTCTTCCTCGCCCACGCTCACCAATGTTACCATCAGCGGAAACAGCGCAAGCGCCAGCGGCGGCGGGATGTGTAACAGCGGTTCTTCCTCGCCCACGCTCACCAATTGTATCGTTTGGGGAAATACAGCAAGCAGCGGCGATAATGTTGACAACGATGGCAGCAGCGCCCCCACCTACGCCTACTCTGTAGTAGAGGGTCAAACCCTGGCAGGAACAGGCAATCTGGACGGTACGCTCTCTATCAACGACCCGCTCTTTGTAACTTGGATTGACCCCACACAGTTAGGCTGGATGGCCACCCCCGACGGCGACTACCGCCTACTGTTCAACAGTCCTTGCATCGATGCCGGCGACAACACCGCCAACACCACGCTCACCGACCTTGCCGGCTTTCTGCGCATAGTGGGCATCGACATCGACATGGGCGCCTACGAAACTATCCTGCCAACGCCCGACGGCAGCGGCATAGTCTATGTTACTGAAACCGGCGCTGGCATAGGCGACGGCTCGTCGTGGACTGATGCTTACGCAGGGCTTGCCAACCCGCTCTTCGCAGCGAAGACCAACACCGCCATTCAGCAGATTTGGGTAGCCAAAGGAAGCTACAACCCGCAGTACAAGGCAGCAGCAATAGACAATTTTAGCACTCCTACCACCTACAGCGACAAAGCCTTTGTGCTGGTAAATAATGTAAAGATTTACGGCGGCTTTGAGGGCAACGAAGCCTTGATTACCGACCGCGATTTGACTAACCCCGCGTATGTTACCTCCCTCGGCAGCAACATTACCAACTATAACATCTACCACATAGTGATTTCCGCAGGCGATGTAGGCTCTGCCCTGCTCGACGGCTTCACCATCGCCGGCGGCTATGCCGACGGCAGCGGCAATATTACTGTAAACTCACAACATATTTACCAAAACGTCGGCAGCGGGATGTATAACGCCAATTCCTCGCCCACGCTCACCAATGTTACCATCAGCGGAAACAGCGCAGACGAAGGCGGCGGGATGTATAATAACTATCTTTCCTCGCCCACGCTCACCAATGTTACCATCAGTGGAAACTACGCATACCAAAACGGCGGCGGGATGTATAACGCCAATTCCTCGCCCACGCTCACCAATGTTACCATCAGTGGAAACTACGCATACTACGGCGGCGGCGGGATGTATAACGCTTATTCCTCGCCCACGCTCACCAATGTTACCATCAGTGGAAACTACGCATACTACGGCGGCGGCGGGATGTATAACGCTTATTCCTCGCCCGCTCTCACCAACTCTATCCTTTGGGGAAATATAGCAAGCAGCGGTAATAACGTTTACGACGTCAGCAGCGCCCCCACCTACGCCTACTCCGTAGTAGAGGGTCAAACCCTGGCGGGAACAGGCAATCTGGACGGTACGCTCCCTGCCAACGACCCGCTCTTTGTAACTTGGATTTACCCCGGCTGGATGGCCACCCCCGACGGCGACTACAGCCTGCAACTCAACAGCCCTGCTATCGGCGCCGGCGACACGGTAGCCTATAAAACCATCCGCAGCATTGCCAACTTTACGGGCGAAAAAGATGTGGCAGGCGATGATAGGCTACAGCTATACCTCATTGATATGGGCGCTTATGAATCGCCCTACAAAGCCAGAGTACGCCGCGCAACGGCAGTCCTGCCCAACACAGTATATGGCACAGCGCTTGCGCCCTCTCTCATCGGCGGTACGAACCCCGCAGGAGCGGATACTGTATATCTGTACGCCGCTTCGCAATACGGTTTGTATGCTGAAACCCCTGTACCGGTGGACACCGGCACGTATTGGCTCAAAGGCGTGATAGCGGAAACGCCTGCCTCCTACGCCGACACTACGGCAGCAGTGAGTTTCCGTATAACACCTGCCACGCTGACCGTTACCGCCGAAGATACCACCCGACTATACGGCAATACGAACCCAGCGTTTAGAATCACTTACGCAGGATGGAAATATAGCGACGGAGTAGGCGCTTTGACCACTGCGCCTACGGCAACCACCACGATAACCGCCACTAAACCGGTAGGCGCTTACACCGATAGCATTGAAGTATCGGGTGGCGAAGCTAAAAACTACGTCTTTAGCTACGTTGCCGGCGCCTTGACCATTGATCCGGACACGCTAACCGTAACCGCTGTGGATACAAGCCGATTGTACGGCAATATTAACCCTACGTTTAGAATAACTTATGCAGGTTGGAAAAACAGCGATGGGGTCAGTGATTTGAACACTCCACCCACAGCAACCACCACGATAACCGCCACCAAACCGGTAGGCGCTTACACCGATAGCATTGAAGTATCGGGCGGCTTAGCCACCAACTACGCATTTAAGTACGTTGCCGGAGATTTGACCATTAACAAGGATACACTGACGGTTACAGCTGTGGATACAATCCGACTTTACGGCGATACCAACCCTGCGTTCAGAATCACTTACACAGGTTGGAAAAACAGCGATGGGATCAGTGATTTGACACCCGCACCCACAGCAAGTACTACGGCAACAACAGGTAGCGCCATAGGCGCCTACCCCATCACGACAGCAAGCGGCGCTTCCAACAACTACGCATTTAAGTACGTTGCCGGAGATTTGACCATTAACAAGAATACACTGACCGTTACCGCCGTGGATACAAGCCGATTGTACGGCGATGCGAACCCTACGTTTAGAATCACTTACACAGGTTGGAAAAACGGCGAAAGCGAAAGTGATTTGACACCCGCACCTACAGCAAGTACTACGGCAACAATAGGTAGCGCAGTAGGTACGTACACCATCACGGCAGCAAGCGGAGCATCCGGCAACTACGCATTTAAGTACGTTGCCAGAGATTTGACCATTAACAAGGATACACTGACGGTTACAGCTGTGGATACAATCCGACTTTACGGCGATACCAACCCTACGTTTAGAATCACTTACAGCGGTTGGAAGAACGGCGAAGGTGAAAGTGATTTGACCACTCCACCCACGGCAAGCAGCACAATAACCGCCACTAAACCGGTAGGCGCTTACACCGATAGCATTGAAGTATCGGGCGGCGCAGCCACCAACTACGCATTTAAGTACGTAGCCGGTAATTTGACCATTGACAAGGACACACTGACTGTTACCGCCGTGGATACCACCCGACTGTACGGCAATCTTAACCCTACGTTTAGAATAGCTTACACAGGTTGGAAAAACGGCGAAAGCGAAAGTGATTTGACACCCGCACCTACGGTAAGTACTACGGCAACAATAGGTAGCGCCGTCGGCACCTACTCCATCACGGCAGCAAGCGGTGCGTCCAATAACTACGCATTTAAGTATGTAGCCGGAGATTTGACGATTGGTCAGGACACGCTAACGGTTAAAGCCGTGGATACCACCCGACTTTACGGCAATCCCGACCCAGCGTTCAGAATAACTTACACAGGATGGAAAAACATCGATGGAGTAGGTCATTTGACCACCGTACCCACGGCAAGCAGTACGACAATAGCCACTACATCGATAGGCGTTTACGCCAACAGCATTACGGCAGCGGGCGGCTTAGCCACCAACTACGCATTTAAGTACGTAGCCGGCAAGTTGACCATTGATCCGGATACGCTGACGGTTACCGCTGTGGATACAAGCCGATTGTACGGCAATCTTAACCCTACGTTTAGAATAGCTTACACAGGTTGGAAAAACGGCGAAAGCGAAAGTGATTTAACACCAGCGCCTACGGCAAGTACTACGGCAACAACAGGTAGCGCCGTAGGCACCTACCCCATCACGGCAGCAAGCGGAGCGTCCAACAACTACGCATTTAAGTATGTAGCCGGAGATTTGACCATTGATCCGGATACGCTGACGGTTACTGCCGTGGATACCACCCGACTATACGGCAATCTTAACCCTACGTTTAGAATAGCTTACACAGGTTGGAAAAACGGCGAAAGCGAAAGTGATTTGACACCAGCGCCTACGGCAAGTACTACGGCAACAACAGGTAGCGCCGTAGGCGCCTACCCCATCACGACAGCAAGCGGCGCTTCCAACAACTACGCATTTAAGTACGTAGCTGGCACTTTGACCATTGGCAAGGACACACTGACCGTTACCGCCGTGGATACAAGCCGATTGTACGGCAATGTGAACCCTGCGTTCAGAATCACTTACAGCGGTTGGAAAAACAGTGATGGAGTAGGTCATTTGAGCATCGTACCAACAGCTAACACCACGATAACCGCCGCCAAACCAGTAGGCGCTTACACCGATAGCATTGAAGTATCGGGCGGCTTAGCCACCAACTACGCATTTAAGTATGTAGCCGGAGATTTGACCATTGGTCAGGATACGCTAACGGTTACCGCCGAGGATACCACCCGACTGTACGGCGATGCGAACCCCGCGTTCAGAATAACTTACAGCGGTTGGAAAAACAGCGATGGAGTAGGTCATTTGACCACCGTACCCACGGCAAGTACTACGGCAACCGCCGCTACACCGGCAGGGGCATACCCCATTACTGTAGCAGGCGGAGCGTCCGGCAACTACGCATTTAAGTACGTTGACGGCAAGTTAACCATTGGCAATAATATACCTATCGTTATCACTTTTGCGCCTGCGGATACCTTGCAGCTCGAAAGTGGAAACTATACGCTGGCAGCTACTACAACGAACGGCGTAGTGGTGAAATTCCGCATCAGCGGCAGCACGACGGCGGCAAATATAGACGCGAGTACCAACACGCTACTGCACCTATACCAGTCGGGCAGCGTAACGGTAACAGCGTACATTGACGACACGAATTACTCGGCAGCGGATGTGTCTCGCACCATCGCCATTGTGAGCAATAATACGAATGTTACTTCGGTAACGGTGAGCAACACCACACCGGTGTCAGGCATAGCTAATTTCTACCTTGCCGACTGCGAAGTTATCCTTGCACAGGTTACAGTAACGCTTGCTGAAAACGGTTCGCAGGTGGTTTACGACGGTGTGCCGTCGGGGGGCAGCTTTGATGTTGATATTTCCCGCGCCGACATTCACGACGTAGCCTACACCGTGTTATCCACCGACGGTAACACGCAGGATTACAGCTTGCGGATAGAACGCCGCTTTGTCTTTGACGAAATCGTGGGCATGAAGTTCAACAACGTGCTCTACGTGGACAATAATGAGGACAACAACGGAGGTTACGAGTTCACGAGCTACGAGTGGTTCCGCGATGGGCGGTCTATTGGCATAGGACAGTACTACAGCGCTGGTCCCTCCCGCACCGACCTACTCGACCCTACCGCCGACTACAGCGCAGCAATGACCACCATCAACGGCAAACAGTTGCACACCTGCACCGGCAGAGTAACCTTGACGCCGACAGCATCACTGCAAGCCTACCCGTCGCCCGTGCAGAACGGCGCTGAGGTAACGATAGAAAGCGGCGCCGCCGACGGCAGCCTGATACGCATCTACAACGTGTTGGGTGTTCTCGTAGGTACGCAGCCTATATTCGGCAACAAAGTACAGCTATCCCTCCCGCTGGTAACAGGCGTCTATCTGATAACGCTGGATGGCGAGAGTATTAAAATAAGTGTAGAATAGAGCGTTAAAAGAAGGGTAGAGTATGAAAGAACTAAAAAACATCCTGATAATTGCCGCTGCGTTAGCGGCGGCAACAGCGGCGCTGGCGCAACCGTCGCAGCATGAGTTTTCGCTCCATGCGGGCGGTGGAATATCAACCTTGAATTACAAACCTACCGCCAATACCGCACTCGGCTTTGGCGGCTTTGCGGGGATGGGCTACATCTTCCGCTTCAGCGAACACTGGGGAATAGGCACGGGCGTAGATGTCGCGCTGTTCAACGGCAAGTACTCGCTCGCATCGCTGAGCGACCATTACCAGAGCCACGACGGCGAAGAAGACTTCATGTTTCATTACACTATCTCCGGCTACCGCGACCGGCAGCGAGCAATCCTGCTGAACATTCCGCTGATGCTGCATTTCCAAACGGGTAAATTCTATGCGGCGCTGGGCGGCAAAGCCGGTATTCCGCTGAGCGCAAAGTTCGACAACAGCGCCGATAAATTGGATGCGTCAGGGGTGTACCCACCTCCCAAGCTCACCTTGCACGCCCCCCGGTTTAAAGGGTTAGGCGAGTTCACCGACCTCCGTAACAAGGGTAATTTAGCATTGAAGACCGCATTGTTTGCTTCGGCGGAAGCAGGCATAAGGTGGCGATTGAATGACAATTTAGTCCTTTCTACCGGAGTATATGTCGATTACGGCGTGAACAACATCCGTCCGTCTGCCACCAAGCCGCTGATAGACTACCCCGCCAGCGCCGACTACAAGCTTAATTCGGTCGTAACATCCACTAATGCCAGCAAACCCATTATCGACAAGCTGAACCCGATAGCGGTAAGCATCAAAATAGGGTTAGTATTCGGAGCGTCGTAGAACAAAGCAAAAAGCAGCGCTGATACTACACTCTATCCCGATACAAACATCGTCCTTGAAGGGTCTACCTGCAACACCGGTACCGAAGCTAACAACATGATGATAGGCAGAAAACGCGCCGAAAACGTCAAAAACTACCTTATCCAAAAAGGTATCGCCGACAAACGCATGACGGTCGTATCCAAAGCCGAAATGGAACCGATTGTGCCAAATACCAGCGAAGCAACTATAAAGAAAAATCGAAGAATGATGGTGAGGATTGAATAATGAATAATTCAATTCAACACTCCACACTTAATTCATTGTCCATTGGTTTGCGTGTAATTCAAAAATTTTATGTAAATTTGTACGTACATACGAGCAAATTCTATGGTATTAACCAACAAAGCATTTTAATTATGGGCATGCTGACTTTCTTAGGAACCGGTACGTCGCAAGGCATCCCTGTGATAGCTTGTGAATGTGAGGTCTGTCGGTCTGCCGATGCCAAAGATAAACGCTTGCGTTCGTCCGTACTTTTACAGATGGACGCTATGCAACTCACTATCGATGCAGGTCCTGACTTTCGTCAGCAAATGCTCCGTGCCAACGTTAAACGATTGGATGCGGTGTTGTTGACCCATGCCCATTTTGACCATATTGGCGGGTTAGATGACGTGCGGTCTTTTAATTATTTACAGAAGTTACCTACGCCTATTTACGGCAATTCACAGGCTATTTCCGGCTTACAACGCACCTTTGACTACGCTTTTCGTAAAACCGACTACCCCGGACTGCCGGAATTTCAACTGCATACCGTTAATGCCGCACAACCATTCCTTATCCGACAACAAACAATCATACCCATAGAGGCTTTACACCACAAGCTCCCAATATTAGGCTACCGTATTGGCGACTTAGCATACCTCACAGATGTTAAGACTATGACACCTAAAGAATTGCTTAAGATAAAAGGTGTTAATACACTTATTATCAATGCGTTAAAAAAAGAAAACCATTTCTCCCATTTGCGTCTTAGCGAAGCTTTAACGATCATTCGGCACGTCGAACCCAAGCAAGCTTTCTTAACGCATATCAGTCATTTCATGGGGCTACATGAAGTCATTGAACCGACACTTCCCGCTAATGTGCGTTTCGCTTATGACGGACTAACGGTGTCCTTTGAAGGGTAAAAATCAATCAATATTTGTATAAAACCATTTTGCCATTTTCGTTTCACTCCAAGCGCTGGTCAGTTTGACTAATCCGAACATCACAATAAACATGAAGATAATCCGAAAAATAAACACTCCTGTGTAATGACCGCCAATCGAGATCATGAGCAAGGAATCTTCTATGAGGCTATGGCAAAGCGACAGTAGCGCCAACGAATAGAACACGTCTTTTTTGCTTAATCGTCCCTGCTTAACTTCGTTGATGATAAGTCCGCCGCCGTAAGCAAGTCCTAAGGTCATCCCAACGACAATAATAGGAATAGCATCATTACCTATACCGAGTATCTTCAACAAGGGCGACAATATACGGTTGATAAAATCAATCACTTTGATGCGTTTAAGTATATCTATAATGATGATTAGCGCCGTAATCCATACAGCGATAAATCCGTAGTTTTTAGCTTCATGCAATGCCCATTGCCCATACGTCTGGTTTTCAGGTGTTTCAAATAATTGGATGGCTGTCGGAGCGTCTTGTAATGTGCCTGTCAACTGATAAATCTGATGAAGTAGAATGCCCGCTACGAAGGCAAACACGAATCGCCACAAGAATATAAACACGAATTTAACACCGGCTTTTTTAGCAACCATCAACTCAATAGGAAAGGTATGAGCGATTAGCATGACAAGGGTTAGCGTAGTTATTTGAGCTATGTTGAGCGGCGCGCTGGCAACAATGGAAAAAAAGGCTATAATACCGCCATAAATATTGGCAATCATCGTTGACGCCCACACCAAGCCCATTTCACCGGGTAAACCCATCAGTTCCATCATCGGCGCAAGCGCCATACCTACGTAGTCAATAAGTCCGGTCTCCTGCAAAACTTTAACAATAATAGTAATCGGTATCATAAACCGAAACATGTATAAACTGGTCTGATAACCCTGTTTTAGCCAACTCCAAATTATCTGTAGAATAGGATGTCGTAGATTCATTGTACTCATAGTTTAGCGAAAGTTCGCTGATCAATAATAATATCGAAAATTTCTGAAGTAAAAAAACACTTGAAAGAAAGTGCGTTCTGCATATCATCAAATATTTGTATCTGATGTGTATTTTGTAAAACACGATGAAGCAATTCCGAACAAAATAGCGTAGTTGTGTCTCTCATGTTGAATGTCAAGTCGAAAGCCGGATGTAGTGAAAGATAGCGATAGGCTTCACTAACGATAGCTTGGATGTTCCCTCTTTTTAGTCGCATAGCCACAAAACTGTGTGGTTTGGCTTCTTTCAAGAACGTTTCCAATGTACATATTTGTACCCCGTCTTGCTCCGATAGAGAGCCTGAAATCGAATGTATTACAGCCAATTGAGCCGTATCGCCGACCAAAATGCCACAATGCGAAACCCCACAAGCGCCACCCCCATTCTCTAACAATAAACTCGCTAATCCATAGCCCATCCGAAAGACAAAATCACCCGCTTGCAGTCGCTGCATGTCCTCAAACACAAGCGTTTGTTCTTGTAACAGCGTATCTACGCACTTCAGCTTGCTGTATCGATACAAAAAAAACGAAATTGATAGGATGACAATCACTACTAAGCAACTACTGCCTAACAAGATGGCTTTCCTATTCACAAAACACAAGCGTTAGAGGTTTGTTACCATTGGTTGTCATCGGTAATTTTCCACTGTCCATTGACTTTTTGCAAGGAATATTTCATTTGGGACATCATACCTTCAATAGGCTGTCCATTGTCAAGAAAAATGACTATAACAACCGCTGTTTCTTTGTCACCTGATATTTCGGCAGGCTGTGCTTTCTTCTCATATTTGGAATATTGAGTTAAAAGTTCTTGCTTTTCAAGCGTTAATTCTCTATCGGCAACCTCTTGTTCAATCTTGGCGATCTCCTCAGCTTTCGTTGGAGCGGCAAGCGTTTTCATTGTTGTATAGTCCTGTTGAAACATAGCCGTAGCATACAATTCAGCTACTTGTTCAGGTGTTTGACCAGAATTGGCACAAGAAAATGCAAGTATTCCACAAACAATAATGGCAAAAATTTTAAGAGAGGTTTTCATAACTATTTTTTTTATGTGATTTGAATTTGCAAATTTACGTAAAAATTTTGGATTGTACGCCAAAATATATCAAAAAATTGCGTAAATTTGCAGAAAAAAACGCAATTATGGAATATCGCTATAAATCGGCACAGTTAATTTTAGATGACGGCAGTGTTTTTGAGGGGTTCATCTTTGGCGCCGAGCGTATGGAAGTAGGAGAAGTGGTTTTTAGCACAGCGATGACCGGCTATCCGGAAAGTCTTACCGACCCGTCTTACGCAGGACAGATGGTCGTACTCACCTACCCTCTCATTGGTAACTACGGCGTACCTTCGCGCACGTTTACCGACGAAGGTATTGCTACACTAATGGAAAGCGAACGTATTCATGCTAAAGCCATCATTATTAGTGAATACAGTTATGAATTTAGTCACTGGAATGCAGTGGAAAGCTTGGATTCATGGCTTAAAGATGAAAATATACCCGGACTTTTTGGCATCGACACACGGGCGCTGACGAAAAAACTGCGCGAACAAGGCGTGATGATGGGTAAAATAGTCATCGCTAATACAACGGAACAACAAACGGAGCCTTTTTTCGATTATGATACTATAAACTATGTAGCACAGGTATCCACCAACGAAGTAACCGTTTATGGTGATAAACCCAATCAAAAGCGGGTTATCTTGGTGGATTGCGGCGTAAAGCATAATATCATTCGGGGTTTACTCAAGCGCAACCTCACCGTAATACGCGTACCTTGGAACTACGATTTCACGACTTTAGATTACGACGGCGTATTCATTTCCAATGGTCCCGGCGATCCTGACCAGTGTATGGAAGCCGTTCTGAACATCCGGAAAGCCTTGTCCGGCAATAAACCTATTTGTGGTATCTGTATGGGTAACCAACTGTTAGCCAAAGCCGGTGGCGCCTCCACTTTCAAACTCAAGTACGGACATCGCAGTCACAACCAACCGGTACGCTTGGTCAATACCAATCGCTGCTTTGTTACGTCTCAAAACCACGGTTACGCGGTAGATACTACTACTTTATCGGACGAATGGGAAGCCTTGTTTGTCAATATGAATGACAACACCAATGAGGGTATCCGGCATAAAACCAAGCCTTTTTTCACGGCACAGTTTCATCCGGAAGCGTGTAGCGGTCCAACCGACACTGAATTTATCTTCGATCTCTTTGCCGAAGCTTTGACTACAGGCGTATTGAAACCCCAACAACAATGGGCTATTTGCGCAACATCGTCGAATCAAGACCCCACCGTATCACGTCCTAAGAAAGTATTGGTATTAGGTTCCGGCGCACTAAAGATCGGTGAAGCCGGCGAATTTGACTACTCCGGATCGCAGGCGCTCAAAGCACTCAAAGAAGAAGGTATCAAAACGATCCTCATCAATCCCAATATTGCCACTGTACAAACATCGGAAGGCGTTGCTGATAAAGTTTATTTTTTGCCGGTAACCCCCTATTTTGTTGAACAAGTTATTGCTAAAGAGCGCCCCGAAGGTATTTTGCTCGCCTTTGGAGGTCAAACTGCTCTCAACTGTGGCGTAGCCCTCTATCGAAACGGCATCTTAGGCAAGTATAATACCACCGTATTAGGTACGCCTGTACAGGCAATCATGGATACCGAAGACAGGGAGTTGTTTGTAAAGCGATTGGACGAAATTGATGTTAAAACCATTAAAAGCGAAGCGGTTAATAATCTTGAGGATGCTCGTAAAGCCGCACAAACATTGGGGTATCCGGTCATCATACGGGCAGCGTACGCATTAGGTGGGTTAGGCTCCGGGTTTTGCGATAACGAAGAGGATTTAAACGCCTTGACCGAAAAAGCCTTTGCTTTTTCGCCGCAGGTATTAGTCGAAAAGAGCCTTAAAGGATGGAAAGAAGTGGAGTATGAAGTCGTCCGCGACCGCTTTGATAACTGCATCACGGTGTGTAATATGGAGAATTTTGACCCGCTCGGAATCCATACCGGCGAAAGTATCGTCATAGCGCCTTCACAGACACTCAATAATACCGATTACCACAAGCTTCGCGAAATTGCAATAAAAATCGTTCGCCACATCGGTATTGTCGGCGAATGTAACGTACAGTATGCCTACGACCCTCAAAGTGAAGATTATCGTGTGATAGAAGTCAATGCACGTCTCAGTCGTTCGTCCGCATTGGCATCCAAAGCTACCGGCTACCCCTTGGCGTTTGTAGCCGCTAAATTAGGCTTGGGTTATGGACTTTTTGACCTAAAAAACTCTGTAACAAAGACTACCTCCGCCTTTTTTGAACCGGCTTTAGACTATGTCGTTTGTAAGCTGCCACGCTGGGATCTGAGTAAGTTTCACGGCGTTTCAAGAGAAATCGGCTCCAGTATGAAATCCGTCGGTGAAGTGATGGCTATTGGTCGTACCTTTGAAGAGGCTATCCAAAAAGGACTGCGTATGATAGGGCAAGGCATGCACGGATTTGTTAATACTACTGAAGTAAGCGGCGATATTGATACCGAACTGAAAACGCCGACCGACAGCCGTATCTTTATCATTAGTAAGGCGTTCAATGCCGGTTATTCCGTAGAACAAATCTACGAACTCACCAAAATAGATCGCTGGTTTCTACAAAAATTATACCATCTAACAACTACCAATATTCAACTAAAAGCCTATAATAACCTGCCGGATGTCCCGGATGCACTATTAAAAAGCGCTAAAATGCAGGGTTTTTCAGACTTTCAGATTGCGCGTGCCGTGCTCAAAGAAGCTACCGATATGGAGCAAGCGTCACTACAAGTACGACAAAGTCGAAAACTACGAGGTATTTTACCGGTGGTAAAGCAAATAGACACCTTGGCAGCCGAATATCCGGCACAAACCAACTACCTTTACCTCACTTACAGCGGTACCGAAAACGATGTTCACTACTTGGGCGACCGTCGTTCTATTGTTGTATTAGGGTCAGGCGCCTACCGTATTGGTAGCTCTGTGGAATTTGACTGGTGTGGTGTACAAGCATTGAACACGATTCGTAAAGAGGGCTGGCGCTCCATCATGATCAACTACAACCCTGAAACGGTGTCCACAGATTATGATATGTGCGACCGATTGTACTTCGACGAGCTGACCTTTGAACGGGTGATGGATATCCTCGACCTTGAAAATGCACATGGCGTCATTGTCTCCACAGGCGGTCAAATCCCCAATAATTTGGCAATGCGCTTGGATTCTCAACATATCAATATCCTTGGCACAACAGCAAAAAATATCGACAATGCCGAAGATCGAGAGAAATTCTCAGCCATGTTAGACCGTATTGGTGTTGACCAGCCCAGATGGCGGGAACTCTCCTCCATGGAGGACATCAATGAGTTTGTCAACGAAGTCGGATTTCCTGTATTGGTGCGCCCAAGCTACGTACTGAGCGGCGCCGCAATGAATGTTTGCTCCAATCAGGATGAATTGGAACGCTTCTTGAAATTAGCAGCTAATGTTAGTAAAAAACATCCGGTTGTTGTTAGTCAATTTATTGAAAATGCCAAAGAAATTGAGGTTGATGCCGTTGCCAATAAAGGCGAGATTGTGATGTATGCAATAAGCGAGCATATTGAATTTGCGGGGGTGCACTCCGGCGATGCAACCATTCAATTTCCGTCACAAAAACTCTATGTCGAGACGTTTCGCCGCATCAAGCTTATTACTAAGAAAATTGCACGCGAACTCAATATTTCCGGTCCTTTCAACATCCAATATCTTGCAAAAGATAATGATATAAAGGTTATTGAATGTAATCTACGCGCTTCACGCAGTTTTCCGTTTGTAAGCAAGGTATTGAAAATCAATTTCATAGAATTAGCTACTAAAATCATGTTAGGACTACCTGTTGAACGTCCCAACAAGAGCGATTTTGATTTAGATTACGTTGGTATTAAGGCTTCGCAATTTTCGTTTAGTCGTTTACAGAAAGCCGATCCTGTATTGGGTGTGGATATGGCATCCACCGGAGAGGTCGGTTGCCTGGGTAATACGCTCCCTCAAGCGGTGCTCACAAGTATGTTATCGGTAGGTTATAGCATCCCTGAAAAAGGCATACTCCTATCCACGGGGTCAGCCAAGCAAAAAGCGGCTTTATTGGATTCCTGTAAAGACCTTGCCGAAAAAGGGTATCCGTTGTATGCTACCGGCGGTACACATCGGTTTTTGAAAGAAAACGATATCGAAAACACTTTAGTTTATTGGCCAAGTGAAGACGGACAACCAAAGGCATTAGACCTGATGCATCAACACAAAATTGACTTAGTCATCAACGTACCTCGAGACCTGACAGCCTTAGAACTTGCGAATGGCTATAAAGTGCGGCGTACAGCGATAGATCTTAATATCCCTTTACTGACGAATGTTCGTTTGGCAGATGCGTTCATTCATGCGTTTGTAACACTACGACCGGACGATATTCCTATCAAGAGTTGGCAGGAATACTAAGGAACAATTGAGAATTGAGAATTGAAAAATGTAATAATTAGAAGATTTTGTTTCGACACATTTCATTATTCATTGTTCATTATTCATTATTCATTATTTCTGATTACTATATTGTTTCAACGCCACTTCCAAGCATTTCATAGCGGCGTGCAGGTCTGCTTCTTTAAGTACATAGCTGATACGTACTTCATTTTTACCGGCATTAGCCGTCGTGTAGAAGCCTGTTGCGGGCGCCAACATCACCGTTTGTTTTTCGTATTCAAACGACTCAAGCAGCCATTGGCAGAAGCGGTCGCTATCATCTATCGGTAGCCTTGCCACTGCATAAAATGCGCCTTTCGGCGTAGGACAAAAACAGCCGTCCATATTATTGATAGCTTCCACAACAATATTGCGCCGTTTGGTGTATTCCTGAACAACACCATCGAAGTACGATTGCGGCGTAGTACTACACGCTGCTTCGGCAAATATCTGTCCATACGTCGGCGGACTTAATCTTGCCTGTGCAAATTTCATCACCGAACTGTAAATCTCTTTATTTTTGGTTACTAAAGCACCTACACGCGTACCACAAGCGGAATAACGTTTAGACACAGAATCCAACAAGATAACGTGCTGGTCAATACCCTTGATGTGCATCGCCGATACATGGGACGCTTGGTCATAGCAAAACTCCCGATACACCTCGTCAGAGAACAGAAATAAATCATGCTTCTTAACAAATTCGCCCAACAAAGTCATCTCTTCTTTTGTGTAAAGGTAGCCAGTAGGATTGCCGGGGTTACATATCAATATCGCCTTAGTTTTAGGTGTTATCATTTTTTCAAAGTCGCTAATCGCCGGCAGTGCAAAGCCGTCCTCTATTTTTGAGGGGATCGGCACGGTAACAACGCCCGCATAGATTGCAAAAGCCCGATAATTTGCATAAAACGGCTCCGGAATAATGACCTCATCGCCCGGATTCAAACAAGCAAAGAACGCAAACATAATGGCTTCCGTACCGGCATTGGTGATGATGATATCATCGGGAGTTACCGCAATATCATGTCGTTGATAGTATTTAGCCAGTGCTTGTCGATAAGATAAAATACCCGCAGAATGACTGTATTCAATCAATTTCAGGTCGTTATTCGTAACGGCTTGCAAAGCGCCTTGCGGCGATTCAATGTCCGGTTGCCCGATATTGAGGTGATAAACCTTCACGCCACGCTGTTTAGCTTGGTCTGCAAAAGGTACTAACTTCCGAATAGGGGAAGCCGGCATCTGTACTGCTTTCTGCGAAATATTCGGCATCATTTACGGATTTACAGTGGTTGTTTGTACTGCCTCGCTTAGTACATTACCTGTAATACGCAACACAATACGGTCGGAATGTCCATTAGAATAAACGGTAATTTGTTTACTAATAGAGCCGGGGCGTGTGGTATCATATTTTACAGATATGTTACCTGTTTCGCCGGGCATCACGGGTTCTCGACTAAACTCTGGAACCGTACATCCACACGAACTTTGTACATTATGAATCACTAATGGCTCCGTGCCAACATTAGTAAACGTGAATACACACGAACCATCGCCTTTATAAGCAATAGTACCGTAATCATGCACCATTTCGTTAAACTGAGCTTCCGGTCCTTCAATAGTCGGCGCAACATCCGTTTTTACCTGAGCAGCAGGATCGTTTGCCAATGCTACTTTCTCATTTTGAGCGCTAATCACCGTTACCGCCATTAAGACTGCAAATGATAAACCTACAATTTCCTATATGTTGAACGTATGGAGAGGATGATATCTCTGGCAAATACTAC
>BNXT01000016.1 GCA_025999775.1 Bacteroidia bacterium
TAGAAAAATTGTACTATGGCAAACCATAAATCTTCTAAAAAGCGTATCCGTGTTACGGAAACGAGACGCACGTCAAACAAATTGTACGCTAAGACCATGCGTAACTCATTGCGTGATTTCAGAAAACTAACGGATAAAGACGCCGCTACCGAACAGCTGCCGGCAATGGTTCAAAAGTTAGATAAACTTGCTAAAAAAGGCGTTATCCATAAAAACAAAGTAAGCAACCTGAAATCAAAATTGATGAAGCGCACACACGCACTGTCGGTCGCTTCCTAAAAAATATAATCAAAAGCTTTCATGATTTTAAAGCTCAAAAGATTGTCGAAAGGCAGTCTTTTGTTTTTTTGGGCTTTAAAATACAAAAAATGCCTCAAAAGTACTGTTTTAGGGTAAAAACAGTAGAAAAATGTTGCTTTTTATTTGGTAAATGGTTTTTTTTTTTTTAACTTTGCACTATTCTTCAAGAGTTTAATATCAAAAATCAATCATCATGAACAAAACTCAACTAATTGATGCTATTGCAAAATCTGCATCGTTGACAAAAGTAGATGCCAAAAAAGCATTGACAGGTTTCACAACCGCTATCGCAGCATCTTTGAAAAAAGGCGAACGTGTAGCTTTGGTAGGCTTCGGCTCTTTCTCAGTTGGCAAACGTGCCGCTCGTAAAGGACGCAATCCTCAAACCGGTAAAGTTATTAGCATTGCTGCTAAAAAGTATGTGAAATTCAAAGCTGGTGCAGAACTTACAAAAAAAGTAAAATAGCATTACTTGGATGTACTTTCAAAGAGGCTGTCTTCGTGATGGTCTCTTTTTTTATACCCTATTGAGTATCTACCATCAGAAAATCAATACGTTTGCGAGATAAGTCCACATCCTGTACCTTGACTTTCACCGTATCGCCTAACTTATACTGTTGCTTGTTACGACGACCAATCACTTGATAGTTTTCTTCATCTAAGAAGTAAAAGTCGTCATGCAAAGTTTGCAACGAGACCATCCCTTCGCAGCGGCTATCTATGAGTTCAACAAAGATGCCGTATTTACTGACCCCAGAGATATGACCTTCAAATATTTGTCCTACCTGATTTTGCAGATATTCTGCTTGTTTGTATTTAGTGGATTGCCGTTCGGCATCCGCCGCTTTACGCTCCATCTGAGAGCTGTGTTCGCAGTAGGTAGCGTAATCCACTTTATTTTGCGATTTACCGCCGTTGAGGTACATTTCTAATAACCGATGTACCATAAGGTCAGGATAGCGTCGAATAGGTGAGGTGAAATGCGTGTAAAATGGAAATGACAATCCGTAATGCCCAATATTATCGGTGGAATAATAGGCTTTGCTCATCGTACGAATGGCGATCGTCTCAATCATCGTCTCTTCGCCCTTTCCGGCAACCTTTTGAAACAAAGTATTGAACGATTGCGAAAGCTCTGCTTTATTGCCGAATTTCAATTTATAACCTAACTTCCCTACAAAAGTCGCAAAGGTGCTCAATTTTTCGGCATTAGGTTCATCGTGCACCCGATAAACAAAGGTCTTGGCTTTTTGTGGATCGCTGTTTTGATGCTCCGACTTAGGCATACCTACACGTTCGGCTACTTTTTTATTAGCTAAAAGCATAAATTCCTCTACTAACCAGTTGGCTTCTTTGTTTTCTTTCAAGTAAACGCCAATAGGTTTAGCTTGCTCGTCAAGTTGGAAGCGCACTTCTTGCGTATGAAAATCAATAGCGCCTGTTTCAAAGCGTTTCTTGCGCAGAATAGAGGCTAAATTATGAAGCGGTAATAACACTTCCGATAACTCGCCTTGCTGTTCTTCAATGATTGTTTGCGCCTCCTCGTAGGCAAACCGTCGATCTGAATGAATCATGGTCTTGCCAAACCATTGTTTCACTACATTGGCGTTTTTATCCATTTCAAAAACAGCCGAAAACGTGAGTTTATCCTCATTTGGGCGCAAAGAGCACACGCCATTAGAGAGTTTTTCGGGCAACATGGGTATCGTTCTGTCCACTAAATACACGGAAGTGGCACGGATATAGGCTTCTTGGTCAATGACAGATTGCGGTCGTACATAATAGGATACATCCGCAATATGCACGCCGACCTCAACGTTGCCATTGTCTAACTGCCGAAAAGAAAGAGCGTCATCAAAGTCTTTAGCATCTGCCGGATCAATGGTAACGGTGGTAACAGCTCTAAAATCGCGACGTTTTGGAATCTCTTCAACCGGAATTTCCATAGGTATCTTTTCGGCTTCAAGCTCTACATGTTCCGGAAACGACAGCGGGAAGCCAAATTCTGCAAGAATAGACTGCATCTCAACGTTGTTTTCGCCGGGATTGCCCAATACATGTACGATTTTACCAATGGGATTATTGAGATTATCAGGCCATTCGATAATTTCTGCTAAAACTTTTTGCCCTTCAGAGGCGATGTTTGATTGATCGCCCGGAATGAATAAGTCAATCGGCATATTGGTACTATCGGGCACCACAAAGGCATATTTAGGAGTTAAATGCAGGGCGCCTACAAACTTCGTTTTATGACGTTGTAGCACCTCAATAATGCGCCCTTCCGGACGACGACCTCTACGGCTTGGAAACAAAAACACCTTCACGAGGTCGTTATGCAACGCATGATGCGTCTGATTGGCGGCAATAAAGACATCATCGATACTTTTATTCTGCGGAATAACGTAAGCCTTGCCTGTGGATTTCATATCCACCGTACCGATAAAAGTGTTGTGCGGCGTTTCTTCAATGACAACGCTCTGTAAGTTAATCTTGTATTTACCGCGTGCTTGTTCAATAAGGACGTTGTCCTGCGCCAAGGCAAGCATTAACTCGTTGATCTGCTGACGACCGGCTTTGTCGTTAATACCAAGTCGTACCGATACTTGTTTTGGATTAAAACTGTCAAACGTATGCTTGGAAAAGAATTGTAAAAGTTTTTCTTTCATAAAAATGGATTATACATTCTACAAATGTACAAAAAAAAATCAAAATCAAATTTTGGAAATTTTTTTTGGGGTTCAGTTCAAAAAATTAAAAAAATAATTGGTAGCTATTCAAAAAAATTGTATCTTTGCACTTAAAACATGTTTAGAGAATAATAAATACTCATATATATGTCAACAAAAATTGAAATTGAAAAATCAAAAACGCCCTTAACAAAAGAGGATTTTATCAGTGATCAGATGGTTAAATGGTGCTTGGGCTGTGGTAATCATGCTATTCTATCGGCTGTTGGTAACGTGTTGCCACGTTTAGGCTACCGGAAAGAAAACCATGTTTTTGTTTCGGGTATCGGTTGTTCGAGCCGTTTCCCGTATTACGTGAACACCTACGGTTTTCACGGTATCCACGGACGTGCTAACGCAGTCGCTACCGGTGTAAAAATCACGAACCCTAACCTTTGTGTATGGGTGAATACCGGTGATGGCGACGCTACTGCTATCGGTGGTAACCACTTTATTCACATCGTTCGTCGTAATCTTGACGTGAATATCATCTTGTTCAACAACCAAATTTACGGCTTGACCAAAGGACAGTATTCACCGACCACACCGAAAGGACAGATTACCAAAACATCGCCTTATGGCACAATTGAACCGCCATTTAACCCCGGTGAGTTGGTCATGGGCGCTCAGGGTACGTTTTTTGCGCGAGGCGTGGATAATAACCCTAAGTTATTAGCGGACTTGATGTACGAAGCCGCACAACACCATGGCGCTTCCGTACTCGAAGTACTCGAAAATTGCATAATCTTCAACGATAAAGCGCATGAACTGATTACATCCCGCGAAACCCGTGATAACCACCAACTCCTACTGGAACACGGCAAACCAATGCTCTTTGGAAAAAACAAAGAAAAAGGTATCCGCCTCAACGGTAATCGCTTGGAAGCCGTTACAATCGGAGAAAATGGGGTTACTCTCAATGATATTTTGGTGCACGACCAATATGCGGAAGATAATTTCATCCATTTGCGTTTAGCAAAGATGAAACTGCCGGAACTGCCTGTAGCTATTGGCGTTATCCGTGCCGCAAAATCCATTCCAAACTACAACGAATTGTTTGAAGAACAAATGGAGACTGTAAAAGCCAGTTCCAAGATTCGCTGTGTGGACGACCTGCTCAATAGCGGCGATACTTGGGATATATAAGATATAAACTATGAAAAAAATAATACTGCTGCATTGCTACCTTTTGGTGGCAATGTGGTTGTATTCTCAACAACGGATAGTAGCGTTCTATAATCTCGAAAATTTATTCGATACGATTCATGACGACCGTAAGAACGACTACGAGTATTTACCTAATTCCAAAAAGTCTTGGGATACCGAAAAATATTTTAATAAACTGCACAATATGGCGTATGCTATCTCACAAATTGGTGAAGATAGTTTGCGTATGCCCGCTGTAGTCGGTGTCGCTGAAGTGGAAAATGTGCGCGTGTTGAATGATTTGGTGAAACAACCGGAATTGAATGGACGTTTTAAATTCATTCTTGAAGAAAGTCAGGATTTAAGAGGTATTGACGTGGCATTGTTGTACCAAGAGGCTATTTTTCGTCCACTGTACCACAAAGCCTATCCGCTGATAACGGATAGACCGCACTTCAAAACCCGCAACCAACTGTTAGTATGCGGTGTGATAGACGGTGATACGCTATTTATTCTTGTAAATCATTGGTCCTCACGATTGGGCGGACAAACACGTTCTAACCCTAACCGTTCAGCCGCGGCAACACTCACTAAAACGATTGTAGAAGAGATACTACAAACCAAAACAAATGCCAAAATCTTAGTGATGGGCGATTTTAATGATGACCCCACTGATAGTAGCATTGCCGTTGTGCTGAACGCCGCCGATTTAGCCCAAAAACAACCCAATAGCGAGCAAGTACTCTATAATCCTGCAACGAGCGCCCTGAAAATGCACAAAGGCTCGTTAGCATATCGTGGAACATGGAATATCTTCGACCAAATCATCCTTTCTAAAGGTCTTATTGATGCAACCGATAAACTGCATTTCGTTAAGTATGCTATTTGTAATGAACCGTTTCTACTTCATCAAGACGGTCGCTATGCCGGTACTCCATTGCGTACGTATAGTGGCAAAGATTATCTCAACGGATATTCCGACCATTTACCGGTTTTTGTGATATTGAGTCAATAGTCTTTGTCTGCATATTTTATCTTTGTCTTGATACCTTTTATTGTTCATTTTCTTTTGTGGCACCAAAAGTAGAGACGTTGCATGCAACGTCTCTACAATCAATTGTCTGAATCAGGATTTACAAGATTTTAGGATTGGCAGGATGATACAGAATTGAGTGTGGAGAGTGGAGGGAGGATTTGAAAAATTTAGGAATTTAGAAATTCCCCCACATTATTCATTGTTCGCGCTCAACACTCCACACTCCTGCAAATCCTGATTCAGACAATTGACAGCCGCATCGCCCTTCGACTACGCTCAGGGAGCGGTGCGCTGTCGGTCGTTGAGCGTAGTCGAAACGACCGGCAACCCCACACTCCACACTCCACCCTCTTGTAAATCCTGATTCAGACAATTGAAAGGAAGCCACCCCTTTGAATGATACCGGATATAATACATAGCAATAAGGTGAAAGCCCTACGGGCTACAATGTGTGATTGCCATGTTGTTTTCTATTGATATGCAAGTCCTAACGGACTATTTTGCCCGTATGGCATTCATAACAGAAAGTAGAAAAAATGGAACTCTGCAAAAAATAAATGACTGAAAATTTTGTAAAGAGAGAAAAAAATCGTACCTTTGTTGTTCGATAATGTAAATTTTTATGATATGAAAAAGATTACTGTTATTTTATGTGTGTGCATGTTTGCTTTATTTGCTTCGTCGTGCAACCGTGAAAAATTAGCTCAGCTTGAGAAAGATGTACAAACGCTTCGTGCCGAAAAGCATGTTGCAGACTCATTGCAGGATGCGTTTTATGCGTATCTTAATGAAGTTGAGAGCAATTTGAATACCATTAAAGGTAAGGAACAAATTATTTCCGAAACACGTGAAGGACAACCCACGTCTGTACAAGAGAAGATTCTGCAAGACCTCGCGGAGATTAACGATTTGATGGAAAAAAATCGTAAGAGTTTAAGGGAATTAGAGGGTTTACGCAGCAAGCTTAGAGAGGCTAACGTCAATACCTCTCGATTGGAAGAAATGGTTAAAGCGCTGCAAGTACGTGTTTCAGAGCAAGAAGCTCAAATACAGAAACTCCAGGCAGAACTCAAAATTGCTAACGAAAAAATAGCAGAGTTGAGCGCTCAAAACAAACAAATACAAGAAGAGAACGAACGTAAGCAAAAAACTATTGAAGAGCAAATAAAAACGCTCAATACTGCCTATTATGTGCTCGGAACTTCACAACAACTTAAAGAAACAGGTGTTATAAACACCAAAGGTGGCTTCATAGGTATTGGCAAAGCAACGGTTATTAGCAAAACTGCAGATCCAAGCCAATTCAAACGTATTGATGTTCGTGAAACAAAGGTTATTGAAACTAATTCGGCACGTATTGATATCATCTCTCCGCACACCGAAGGCGCTTACACGATTGATAGTTCTGATCCTAATAATCTCAAAATTGAGATCAAAGATGCTACGGCATTCTGGAAACAATCTAAATATTTGGTGGTTAAAGTTCGTTAGTAAACCCAAAAGAGTTTATTGTAATGGGTACTCCTATTGCGTCAGACCACGCAGGTTTTAATTTGAAGCGGCAAATACTTGCCGCTTCAAATGCTTTGTTGGAGTTTGAAGATTTTGGTACAACATCCATAGACAGTGTAGATTACCCGGCGTTTGCACATACAGTAGCACAGTATGTTTTAGAGCATCCTACAACGAAAGGTATTTTGATATGCGGAACTGGTAATGGCATGCAAATGACGGCTAACAAACATAGCGACATTCGTGCCGCATTATGTTGGACGCCTGAAATAGCGCAGTTAGCACGCGAACATAACGATGCCAATATTCTTGTACTGCCGGCACGGTTTATAGATACGGAAACTGCCATACAATGCGTTACAACGTTCTTTAACACGGCTTTTGCCGGTGGACGACACCAAAATAGAGTGGATCAAATCAATGTATAACTAAAGACAGCTGGGCAAATGGCAACCAATGATACTGTGCGGAATTATTTGGCGGAAGCCAAGAAAAACCTGAAGAACCAACCCCTTCGTTCCTATAGGGAAGGCTTGTACGAACACTATCGAACCGTTAATAATACCCTTGATACCTTTTTTGCACAACACAAATTACTAAAAGATAGGGTCGTATTTAGTAAATATAACGCTATTGAAAAGTTAGAATACTATATTCGACAGTTTGAATTTATTTTTATGCGACGAGGCGGTAAGGTGTTATGGGCAAATGACGTTCAGGAAGCGCAATCGCAGATTGTGAACATTCTTAAATCCAAGGGCATCAATCGAATCGCAACAGCCAATTCTAAGACCTTGGATGAACTCCAAATAACACGAATTTTGCCGCAGAATGATATCAGCTGTTTATCAACAGAGTGTAATGCGTTTTATCAACAGCAAACGAAAACGCCGACGCATAGCGCCCATTATCCCATATTGAGTACGGATTTTAAAGCTGTCGCTACGGCTGTTCAAAAATCAATGGATTTACAAGATAAAGACATCGCTGAAACTATAGATGGTATTAAACGCTATCTTCTTGACCAAATGAATACGATTAAAGCCAGTATTGTAGGCGCTAATTTCTTGATCAGCGACATCGGAGGTATTATTTTGTGCGAAAATCAGGGCAATATCACAATGAACATTGCTTTTTCGGACGTCCTGTTTGTCGTTTGCGGTATTGATAAGATTGTACCCAAAATAGACGATTTGGAGCGCTATTTAACGTTGCTGTCGGCACATACATCGGGTACTATGCTACCTTGGCAAACACATATTCTCACATCACCAAGTCGTGAAGAAAAATCGGATATACCAAGAGAAATTTATGTGATATTATTGGATAACAAGCGTTCGGAAGTGATGAAGCATGTTAAACAACGTCAGATACTGCGATGTATTCGGTGTGGCGCTTGTGCGGCGGTATGCCCCGTGTATCGTCATGTCGGTGATGAACCGTACCGTAGCGTATATGCCGGACCTATTGGAGCGGTAGTCAATCCGTTCATGCAAAACTTTGAAAACACCGTACATCAGGCTTATGCGTGCACACTATGCAAGCAATGCACCGAAGTGTGCCCAATGAATATCCCAATACATGAACTTATTCTACAAAACCGCCAAGAAGCTGTTAAACGAGAATGTTATGTAACATTCGACCGCACACAGATACGCCGACTGCGTAAAATGATGCTCGCTCGTACTGCGATGGATTCTACATTTAATAATTTTATTCTTCGTAATAACTTTAAGCATTTAGTAGGCGACCAGCGTGTGTTCCCTAATATTGGGCAACCAAGTTTCAGTGAACGCTATATAGAAAAATACCGTTTAAAATCCGAATAAATGTCCATAGTTACAGACAGCGTGTTTATCAAGTCTGTGATTGATTTGACGACTTTAGAGGGCAGCGATACGCCGGAACGGGTGCTACAATTGTGCACTAAAGCCAAACAGCAGCATACGGCAGCAGTTTGCGTGTATCCAACCTTTGCAAGATTAGTGCGACAATCTTTATCGGGAACTCATATCAAGACAGCCTGTGTCGCAGGCGCTTTCCCGGCAGGGCAATCGCCTATCCAAATCAAAATTGCGGAGGTAGCGTACGCGGTTCAAGAAGGCGCACAGGAAATAGACATGGTCATTTCTCGCGGGACGTTCCTGACGCACGACTACAACACGGTAGGCGAGGAGATTAAAGCCATCAAAACAGCTTGTGGCGCTGCACATTTGAAGGTCATCTTAGAAACCGGCGAATTACAAAGCCCACAGAATATCCGCTTGGCATCGGAGATAGCTATTGCCAATGGCGCTGATTTCATTAAAACATCGACCGGTAAAATAGCAGTATCTGCCACTCCTGAAGCCGTACAAATTATGACGGATGTCATCAAGCAATATTATGAACAAACCGGCAGACAAATTGGTATTAAAGTGGCCGGTGGCGTTTCTACAATCGAAGAGGCGCTTCGATACATTGGTATCGTTCAAGAAACAGTAGGGGACGCATGGCTTAATCCGTCGCTGTTTAGAATCGGCGCAAGCCGTTTATTAGATCGGTTGTAAAACGCAAACCTTTTATTCTTTAACCACTTTGACAGTATCAACAGCGTTGCCGTCATCATAGATTTTGACAACGTAGATGCCTGACGTCCAATCGGAAATAGAAATCATTTCATCATTGCTTGTTACTGCTTTTTCAAATACTTTCTTGCCGGAGTTATTGAAAACACGGACTGTTTTTCCGGAGGCGTTTTTGAGGGTTATTGTTTCCTTGGTTGGATTAGGATACACCCTAAATTGATTGGCATTAACATCGCCAAGGGTGGTAGGGATGACACCCGACCCCGGAAGTTCCATTTCTTTGTTTGTCTTTCCGGCATTTTGATCATACACAACAAAGGTTTCCCCTGTTTTCAAAATCAAAATACCGCGACCTCGCTTGTTATCCATTGCCGTTTGTGTTTGAACATTGACATCTACTACGCGATAATCGTATTCAAAGTAGGCAATAGGCCCATCGCCGTCATTATGCTCCGTATGTCCGATAATCACACGTTCGATATCATAGCGTTGCAGCATAGACTGTAACGTCTCAAGTGGTAAGTGTAAAGTACGTGGCGTAGCGGAGTTTTCGGTGTAGGAACCTTTTGCAATATAATCGGGAACCATGCCACGATACCAAAGAGGACCACCGGTTGACGAACTGGTACCAAAGAGAAAAGCATCTCTGCCGGTAGTCTTTAGTATATCAGCGCTCATGATAGTGTTCACATTGCTAATTTCATAGTTTCGATTGTAAAATTCTTGATTAAGTCCGCCATGAACAAACAAATCTTTACCTACGATTTGTATGGCATTGCAAGATTGCAACCAACGCCCTAATTCCGTGTTTGCATTATAGCATTGGGTGCCAAATTTGTCGGCATTACCAAAATAAGCAGCAGCAAAATCTTTGTATTTAAGTTCACTTGAACTTGCGCCATAGGTATAGCGTAGATCATCTCTCAATACCATCTCTTCATGATTTCCATAGTTGCAATAGACCTCGCCGCCGGCATCACGCGCTTGTTGTTGTAATTTGTAAATAAGCCAATAGGCGGTCGTTACATCATTGCCTCTATCAAAAATATCACCGATAATCAACATTTCATTGGTTCCATAAGTCCAATTAAAATGGTCGTCAATGACCTGTTGTTCTCTCAAAACAGATACTAAGGGCGCCCATTTACCATGTATATCGCTGATAACCAAAAGACTATCGGGTGCGGGACATTTCCAATTGGGACGGACAATAGGATGCAATGTTACATCAAAACTATCCTGTTTATTGTGAGAAAACACAGTAAATGTATAATTATCAGGAAGATAGCCGTAACTTTTCTCAACGATATAACCTTCTTTATCTACGGAAACAACCCTTACACCTTGTGGATAATAGAGAATATAGGGTCCATCCACACCAATGTAAGAAGCCGTCAGTCGTTGTTCACGGACAATAATCGGGATAGTATCTGTTGGAAATGGGTTTGGTTCCACCGTAGGTGAAGTAGGCGGTGTAGCCGTAGGTCCATCAACTTCCCACTTTAGAAAGGGTAAGTTACCTTCAGTAATCGTCCACGTACTGTCGAAATCCCATGTTGACAGATTGGAAGCATACCATGCTGCTGTTTTAGCATTGGCAAGCGTAACATCCGCACCATCTTGGTCATTGACCGTATTCTTACTTGCCGTCTTTACGGTATTTGTACTATACAAATACGCCATAGCAGCGTTAGCGTGGTTATTAGACAACGTAGCCTTAGCTGTATAGCCTTGAACACGGAAGAAGTAAGAACTACTTGTGGATGCCATTTGTAGTGTATCTATTAAGGCTACTGAATTTTCAATAGTTACTTTTGTGCTCATATTGCGACCACCGGCAATACCGCCTATGGCACGAGTGCTTCCTTTAGCTATGACATTACCTGCGGAATAGCAATTCTTGATGTTGATAGCAACGTCAGCTACAGAGCCTACAATACCACCAATAGCATCATTAGTACTGGAAGAAGTACCGCTTACAGTAGCATGACTATAACAGTTGGTAACATTGGTTTGACTGCTACCTGCTTTTGATCCAAGGATACCGCCTACTCTACTACCACCGTTGATGTTTCCTATGTTGTAGCAAGCATTAATAGTTGTATTTGTAGCATCCACATAGCCAACAATACCTCCGGCAGCATAGCTATCACTATTGACTTTGGCGCTAACGGTCGAAATGGCGGCGCTATTGCCACACTCAACGATACTCACGTTACTCCCATTGATATAACCGGCAATAGATCCAATTCTAACTGCTGCATCGCCTGTTGCGGTAGAACTAATAGTACCACCGTCAATTTTTATACCATTGATAAAGGCGTCATCGCCTAATACACTGAACAGTCCAACATTTTCAGCGCTTGATGAAATCGAAAGATTAGTCAGTTTATGCCCTTCTCCAAACAATCTACCGGTAAAAACGCCTGCAATGGGTGTCCAATCTGTGCCTGCCAATTCAATATCGGTTACTAATTTGTAATTAGCGGTCAAGTTATCTTTGATGGCTTCAAGTTGTGCACGCGTCGCTATTTGATACGGATCTTGAACCGTGCCGGAGCCTCCGGCAAATTGTGCAAACACTGAGTTTGTACAAAATAATAACATCGTTATTACGACTATTAGTGCTATTTTTTTCATGTTTTTAATCGTTTTTTGTTATTGTGTTTTCTTTTTCAAACAAACAATAAAAGCCAAACAATAGTCCCCTTATTGTTTGACAATTTTTACCTGTTTACCATTAACATCCAGCAGGTAAATACCATTGGGCAAATGGGACAAATCAAGAGCGATTGAGCCTTTAGTTGTCGTTGATACTGTCGCGTCGTCGTGTGTCTCTACACGGGTCCCATTCATGTCATACACCGTAATGATAGGGTTTTCGTCATCCGTTTCGATATATACAATACCTGTGGTAGGATTGGGATACACTGTTGCTACATCTAATGTTGGTGTGCGCACCACCGTTGGGTCATTTTCTTGTCTATAGACAGCCACCGTATAGATACGTTGTAATGACACATACTCCGCAGACACCTTGATGTTAAAAGTATTTTTGCCCATTTCCACCGGTTGTACGCCATCGCCTTCTATTGTTTGTGCCGTATCATTCGGTGTGGCGTTAATAGTAATACTCGTTACCGTTGTGTTAACATACACTTTGTAGTCCAACACATTAGGAGAAAACTCCGGAATCATAGTACCGAGGCTAACTTGCAGGTTACTCAAAGTAACGTCCGTATGTTGACTGCAAACAATGATTCTGTAAGTTAATTGTGTAGTATTATCGCTTGAAGTTACAACAATATCCAGTGTATCAAAACGTCCGGTTAACGTGCGTTGACCATCTCCAACAACCGTAGCTCGCAGATTGTTTTTCACGGTATTTACCGTTAATGTGCTCGAAGTATTCGGTATAGTAGCAGTATATTCATAGACTGCAGAATTAAAAGTCGGAGAGAGTTTACCCGTACTGAGCGTAAGCAGGCTTAATGTCGCATCATTATCGGGTAGAATAGCATCCCTACAAGCAGAAACAGACTGTGCAACGGCATTAAGGCGTCTCGCATTATTAGCAGGACCGCCGTCCAATACTGTCGAAGGCGTGTCGCCTTCAACACCGGTCGGAACGCCATTATACATCACATCCGGATTCGTAAAATGCTTAATACGTCCACACCGACTCTCCGAATTACTGGTCCCACCAACCGTTGTACAGTTTGCATACGCCATAATCGAACGATAGCCTGTCCACACTTTACCAAAATGATAATACGGAGAGGTTGACAACCTTGCAATATTAGCGGCTTCCCGAAATTCATAGCGATCATGGTTTGCGCCCAAATTGTGCCCACATTCGTGTACAAAGGTATAACGCGAAGTTACGTCGCTGTATTTAGCTGTATTAAAACCCGTACTAGCTACATTACTTGCGCTGCTCCACAAATATCCGACGCCTGCCGATCCAAGGTAATTCCAATGCGACACAATATCTGCACCGTACATATCACGCAAATCTCTAATTCCTGTTGCACCGCGAACATCTGCTACGCTAGTAACGTTCTTGTCTATAACATTGTTTATCTCATGGTGAAGCAGGTTAAAAGTAATACCTATTTCACTGTTTTCAAAAATCTCATTTGCGTCCGCTATGCGGTATTCTATAGCAGCCGTCCGTGCTTCCAGCGTACCTCCCATCACGTTAGCTATCTCCGTTGGATATAGGATCATGACATCTATCACATAATTTCCGTTTGTGTCTAAGATGGAAGAGTATTTTGCCGGCACACTTGTTGACTCTGTATCGTCGGTTGCGACGTCAACTGTTTCTGCTCCGGTACGAAAACAGGCCTCCTCGTGTTCAGCATCGTTAATAAGGTTGAGTTCCACAACGTTCACATCACCGTTGGCATCAGGGCTTATATCAACTACGTGATCCCCTATTCGTAAGGTTCCAACCATATAACCATTCAGCAAAAACAATGTCAGCGACCCATGTTCACTACCTACAACATCGCCTGTCCAATAAATACCTCCTTTAGCTGTCGTACGTACTTTCGTTTTGTTAGCGGTAACAGCTAAATCCGAAAACAGCTGTATTGATAGTGCGTTCGATGTAAGCAACGCTTTTTGAAACGCTTGATCATTCAAATTTTTGCGATTCAATACCACCTTTCCGCCACGAACAAATTCATCGCCAAACACTTCTTTTTGGTTATCAATAGCGCTTTTCGCCACCGATGTTTTTGCCGGTGAACCAATATGAAAGGATTGTGCATGTATCTGTAATGCACAAAACATCATCAAAGTTACTACCAATAAACGATTTCTACACTTGATTTTTTGTTGAACTAATTTTTTCATAATATTTTTTTTTAGACGATTTAAAAAGACATCCCAACTCAACATCACCACTCTACCAATTGCAAAGATACAAATTTTTTTACAAAATTTAACATTTTGAGCCATTCGGAGCCTTTTGATTGTTGTAATTTTGCAATAATCAAGTAAACTAATTTATGCGCGTACGATTTTTGTTTTTGGTGATAATCATTTATTTCGCACTATCCATGCAGGCTACGGATACTGTGCGAGTAGCATTTTACAATGTGGAGAACTTTTTTGATTACTTTGACGATAGTTTGAAAGCTGATGAGGCGTTTACGCCACGTGGAGTGTATGCGTGGACAAAAGCACGTTATGAAACTAAGTGTTCGCGACTATTTAAAGTGATTGCCTCACTTGGCGAGACCACAGGATTACCAATGTTAATAGGGTTTTGTGAAATTGAAAACAACAAAGTCTTATCTGATCTCATCTATGGTACGCCCCTGCGTAAATATGGTTATCGTTATGTACACCATGAGTCGGCAGACGCTCGCGGTATTGATGTAGCGTTGATTTACCGCCCACAGCAATTTGCAATCCTTGAAGAGCAGCCTGTTCATATTGTATATGCACCTGATACAGTCTCTCGAACAAGGGATATTCTGTACGTCAAAGGAGTAGTATTAGGCGTGGATACATTGCATGTTTTTGTTTGTCATTTTCCGTCCAAGTACGGTGGTTTATTGGCAACGGTTGCTAAACGTGCGCACACGGCAACGACGCTGAAAAACCGTGTTGATAGTATTTTGAATGTGAATAACGACGCCAACATCGTGATTATGGGCGATTTCAATGATGAACCGACGGATGAAAGTATGATTCATAATCTTGCGGCACAATGTGATACGACAAATCTTACGCCGTATTCATTGGTTAATTTGATGTGCCCATTTGTAGGGAAGCATGGCAGCCATAAGTATCGTGAACAGTGGAGTATTATTGACCAAATCATCGTATCCAAGGGGTTGTTCTTGCAACATGGAAACCTGTCTATCCGTCAACGCCAAGCACATATTTTTGAAGCGCCGTTTTTATTGATCGAGGATGCAACTTATTGGGGTAAAAAGCCTTATCGTACTTATGTGGGTATGAAATATCAAGGAGGATACAGCGATCACCTACCGGTCTATGTGGATTTGGTAATAATTGAGAATTGAGAGTGGAGAATTGAGATTTTTTACATTATTCATTGTTAATTTGTCAGTAT
>BNXT01000017.1 GCA_025999775.1 Bacteroidia bacterium
AATAATGAGTAATATCTGGTATGTGTCTCAATTTCTGCATTCCTAAATTTTTCAATTTCACACTCCACACTCCACTCTCAATTCGATAGCACCTCAAAAAAAGATTTAACCGATTAAAAAAAAGGGTCGGCTCGAAAAAACTTTCGAGCCAGACCCTTTTGATTTGTAAAGACAACTTATTTCAGATGTTCCGCTATGAAAGCGTCCAACTCCGCTTCACCAATTTGTTTGCCAACGATAGCGCCCTCAGCGTTTACAAAATAGTTGTTTGGAATGTAACGAATGTTAAATTTTGTAGAAACTTCGTTCTTCCAATACTTAAGATCCGATACCTGAATCCATGGTAACTTGTCAGTTGCAACGCCCTTTAACCAAGCTTCTTGGTCTCTGTCTAACGATACGCCAACAATTTCAAAACCTTGTTTGTGATATTTCTCATAGATTTTGAGCAATGTAGGATTGAAACGACGGCAAGGACCGCACCATGAAGCCCAAAAATCAATCATCGTTAAGGTGTGTTTTTTATAGACATCAGAGAAGGTAACAGGATTACCATTGGGATCGTTTTGGGTAAAATCTACGATAGCGCCAATTTGCAAATTCCGTGCATTATCCCAAAACGCATTGATAAGTTTCAGATAGCCGTTATTTTTAAACTCAGGACGTGCATTGATATTTTCAACAACGGTTTTTATTTCGTCATCGGAATAGTACGCAAGTTTCTGGGCGTGTAGGATAAGTGTTGCAGGTGCGGATGGATTGGCGGCAATAAACTCCTTTTGTAGTTGTGCTACCTTGGCTTCATACTCTTCGTATTTTGTTTCCATTATCGCGTTCAGCTCTTTTTGCTTTGCAGCGCTCAGGGATTTGTCCTGTAATTGCGTCTCGAACGGTTCCAACTCTGCCTTGATAGACGTTTCCAAGCTCTTAATGCTGCTGGTTAATTGAGCATACGTTTCGCCATCTTTGGAGCCAACGGCAGTGGCTTTACTGATTTCCGCTACATTAGCGATATCCACCGTAATGACGGAATTGTCGAGGTAGAAACGTGCAGCGCCAGGGTTGTCAACAATGGTTAGACTGATCAATTGAGGTGTAGTTACGCTGCCTAGAAACGTAAATTTGCCGTCTTTGATTTGTACGGTATCAGCAATTTTTTCACCATCAAGATTGCCTGTCAAAACAGCGCTTCCTTCAGGTACATCGGCTACTGTTCCTTGCACAGTATAGCCTTTAGGGGTGTTGACACATGCTGTAAAAACAGTAGCGGCAACCACAAAAATAAAAATAATTTTTTTCATCGTATAATTTGTTTTTAGGTTCATCCGTAATAGACATCAATCCATTATATTTTGCAAAGTTAGTGATTTTTTTTTGATTTACACTATTTTTTAATCATTATTCCAGGGCAACCGCATCAAAATTCCGTAAAAAAAGCTTACCTTTGCTCCTTATATGGAATATAGCATAGATTATTACATGGATGGAATAAAAGATACTCGCGTGCAGGGACGTTATTAAAATATTTTTCTTACCTTTGTAAAAAAAACACCTTATGTCAAAGATAAGAATAACAGTAGAGTCAGAGGGTGCATTTCAAATTGTCTGAACCAGGATTGGAACAATGAATAATAACGAAATCTCCCGTTAGGGAGGTGATGCTGGTAGAAAAAATGAGCCACCATCAACCCGCTTGCCGTTAGGTAAGCGACCAAATCAAACGCGCAATCGCAACGGCATGGCGCATACCTCACCATGTCCATTGTAGGGGCAAGGCTTTTTTTTAACCCCCAATTCAAAACAGAGTTAACCAATTAGAATAAAATTTGTACCTTTGTGAAACATTTTTTGCATATTGGAACACTATTATGGACTCCGTCAACATAAAAATACAAGGCGCTCGTGTCAACAACCTGAAGAATATCTCAGTAGAAATCCCGCGTAATAAATTGGTTGTCATTACAGGACTATCCGGTTCCGGGAAGTCCTCATTAGCTTTTGATACGCTATATGCCGAAGGACAGCGTCGCTATGTAGAAAGCCTGTCGGCTTATGCACGACAATTTCTGGGAAAAATTAACAAGCCGGAGGTTAATCAGATTAGCGGCATCTCGCCGGCAATCGCTATTGAACAAAAAACCGGTAACTACAATCCCCGTTCTACGGTAGGCACAAGTACCGAAATCTATGAATATCTCAAACTATTGTATGCGCGTATTGGGCGCACAATATCCCCTGTTTCCGGTAAAGAAGTAACGCGCGACAGCGTCAGTAGTACAACCGACAGCATCTTCGCACTCCCCGAAGGTACTAAAATCGTTATCTTCGCACCATTCATTGTGAAAGAACAACGTTCTACGCACGAACAACTACAAGTGTTGCAACAAATGGGGTTTTCGAGAATGGGGCGCCGCTTAGAGGATGACACCATCGAAACGGTTATTATTGACGATGTAGCCAATCAAACAACGATTGATACACAACGTTACTTACTGCTCATTGATCGGTTGATACTAAAACCTAACGACCCCGATCTGTATTCACGCATCTTTGAATCTATACAAACAGCTTTTCACGAAGGGGTTGGCGAATGTTTGATACAAATCAACGGAAGCGAATTACGACCGTTTTCCAATCGTTTTGAATTGGACGGTATGGTTTTTGAAAAGCCCAATGAGAATTTTTTCAGTTTTAACAATCCCTATGGCGCTTGTAAAACCTGCGAAGGGTATGGCAGTATCATCGGTATCAGCGAAGATTTGGTAATCCCTAATCCCTCTTTATCGGTTTATGAAGATGCTGTTGCTGTATGGCGTGGTGAAAAAATGAGCGAAGGGAAAATGCTCCTCATTAAGAATGCAGAACGTCTGAATTTTCCTATCCATAAGCCTTACAATCAGTTGACACCCGAACAAAAACACTTGCTATGGTACGGCGCTGAGGGTATTGAAGGCATTTATCCACTGTTCAAATGGATAGAAACCCAAACTTATAAAATACAGTATCGCGTGATGCTTGCGCGCTACAAAGGGAAGACGCAGTGTCCCGATTGTCAAGGTTCCCGACTACGGCACGATACCTCTTACGTGAAGATAGTCGGAAAAAGTATTCTCGACCTCGTCATGATGCCTATTGACGCTCTGCAACAGTTTTTTAATACCTTGAAACTGTCCGATACGGAATCGAAAATTGTACATCGTATTTTACAAGAAATCAATAGCCGATTGCAGTTTTTGATGGATGTTGGCCTAAACTATCTCACGCTCAATCGTTTATCCAGTTCGTTGTCGGGAGGCGAGGCGCAACGCATCAATTTAGCAACCTCTTTAGGCAGCGCGTTAGTTGGCTCGCTGTATATCTTGGATGAACCAAGCATTGGTCTTCATTCACGCGATACGGCACGATTGATTGAAGCATTGAAACATCTACGCGACTTAGGAAATACGGTGATCATCGTTGAACACGACGAAGAAATCATTCGTGCTGCCGACGAAATCATTGATATTGGACCCTTAGCCGGTATTCAGGGGGGAACTTTAGTTTTTCAAGGCAACCAAGCCGACTTAAAAAAAGCCGGCATCGCCATCCGCAAGCGAGTTACTAATGACCCACGTTTATCGCAAAAGCACTTTGATACAAAAGTATTCTTGAATGAGCCGTTTTCACTCACGGCAGCCTATTTGGATGGTACCTTCAATATACCCCAATCAATAGCCTATCGCAAGTGGAAGCACCGCATTACGCTGAAAGGCGCTTGCGAACACAATCTCAAAAATGTGGATGTCCAAATACCTTTGGGCGTTATGACGGTTGTTACCGGCGTTAGCGGCTCCGGCAAAACGACACTCATTCGACAGACGTTATATCCCGCATTGAAGCGCTATTACGGTGGCTCCGACGAACAAAAAGGACGTTTTAGCGAATTAAATGGCGACCTACAAAGTATAGCGAATGTAGAATTGGTGGATCAAAATCCTATCGGACGTTCCAGTCGCTCTAATCCTGCTACTTACGTAAAAGCCTACGATGATATTCGTAATTTATTTGCTAATCAACCTTTAGCCAAAACACGCAACTATAAACCCGGCTTTTTCTCGTTTAATACCGAAGGAGGACGTTGCGAAACCTGCCAAGGAGAAGGCGAAATCAAGGTTAAAATGCAATTTATGGCAGACGTATCTTTAGTGTGCGAAGAATGTCAAGGCACCCGATTCAAAGACGAAGTGTTGGAAATAAAATACCACGATAAAAATATTTCCGATATTTTAAATCTCTCTATTGAAGAGGTTATTGAATTTTTCAAGTCTGCCCTTGCAGAATCCCCAAAATCTACTAAGTCATCTTTGGAAAACGCTATTATTGCTAAATTACAACCTTTACAAGATGTAGGTTTAGGTTACTTGAAACTCGGACAATCGTCATCGTCGCTATCGGGCGGTGAGGCTCAACGTGTAAAATTAGCGTATTTCTTAACTAAGTCCAATGTGGAGAAACCGACGCTATTTTTCTTCGATGAACCCACAACAGGACTGCATTTACACGATATTCTCAAGCTCAAGCAGTCCTTTGATGCGCTCATTGATAAGGGGCACACCATTGTCGTCATTGAACACCATCCTGACCTTATCAAAACAGCTGACCATATCATTGATATGGGACCGGACGGAGGCGACCAGGGCGGTCGTATCATTTTCACCGGTACGCCCGACCAATTAGCGCTCTGCAAACAATCTATCACCGGACAGTTTCTCCAAAATAAAATCGTGGGCAGCCCAAAACCCGTAAAATCGAAGTAACAAAATTTTGTAAATCGAAAAATAAAGTGTAACTTTGCAGCGGAAAGCTGCCGGAGTGGTCGATCGGGGCAGACTCGAAATCTGTTGTACCCTTCGGGGTACCGGGGGTTCGAATCCCTCGCTTTCCGCGGAGTATGAAGAGATGTTTGTAGAAAGAAATAGCAACGGAAAGCGTGCAATCGTTATTGGCGCTACGTCGGGTATCGGTCGAGAAGTTACCAAAAAGTTATTGTCTGAGGGTTGGCGATTAGGTATAGCCGGTCGGCGTGAAAAGGAATTATCCGAACTGCAGAATTTAGCTCCTAATCAAATAGCCTTTCAAACATTAGACGTAACGCATACCGACGCGCCGGAATGCTTACGCCAACTTATCTCACAAACCGGCGGCATGGATTTATTTTTCTTAGCATCCGGTATCGGACATCAAAATGTAGCGTTGGAAAGCGATATTGAGATGCAAATAGTAGCAACGAATGTTGAGGGTTTTACACGAATCGCGATAGCCGCATTTCATTACTTCAAAGAGCAAAAACATGGACATATCGCTGTGATCAGTTCGATAGCCGGCACAAAAGGCTTGGGTGTCGCGCCTGCTTATTCAGCTACTAAGCGTTTTCAGAACACCTACATAGAAGCATTGGCACAATTAGCTCATATAGAACAAGTGAACATCCATTTTACAGATATTCGCCCCGGTTTTGTAGCGACAGCCCTATTAAACGACAGTAAAAACTATCCGTTACTGATGTCTCCCGAACGTGTTGCAACACATATCATTCGAGCATTGAATCGTCGTAAACGTGTGGTCGTTATAGATATTCGTTATGCTATCCTCGTCTTTTTCTGGAAGCTAATTCCACGTTGGCTATGGGTACGGATGCGTATAAAGAATTGAATTACGCCTTGCGGAAAGCGAGGGATTCGAACCCCCGGACCTGTTACAGTCAACGGTTTTCAAGACCGCCGCAATCGACCACTCTGCCAGCTTTCCGCTGCAAAGTTACGGTTTTTTTTCAAAACAGCAAAATTTTTCCTATCTTTCCCATGGCAACCGCATCAAAAATTAAGGATTTTTTTCAAATAGCCAATGTCTAAGGCAGCCTTATACTGTCTTTTTTTCAAACTATGCCTGTCTTTGATGTCAGAGAGGATTTGCAAGGCAAATTTACGCACGGTAGATAAGTTTAAAGGTGCATATCCCGTTCTTGCCCAACACAAATGCGATTTTCTCCTACCCTTGCGTTGAGAATATACAAACCGCTGTTTCCTTGACTGGTGGGCGAAACGCCTTTCAACTTTTTACCATCCATGTAATAATCTATGCTATGTTCCATATAAGGAGCAAAGATAAGCTTTTTTACGGAATTTTGATGCTGTTGCCCTGGTGGAAAGATGCAAAACAAAAGCAAATAACAACAAAAAAAGCGAGCCACTTAAATTTGTAACCCGCTAATTTTGTGTGATTTACTTGTCTTTACTTGTCTTTGTATGACTCACAGAGTACACCCGCGGGGGCTCGAACCCCGGACCCATTGATTAAGAGTCAATTGCTCTACCAGCTGAGCTACGGATGCTTTTAAACGCCGCAAAGGTACAAAAAAATCCCCAACCAACCAAATTTATATCCAAAAAGATATTTCAACACTATTTCTCTCGCTCTAATAACTGTTCCGACAAAGTTTTGAAATACGTACTAAACTCAGTCGGCAACGATGCTTGCCGCAAATAAATTAACGCTTTTTCATGGTATAAACGCATGGCTTCTTTCGTCAATTTATTGATATTCAAGGCATCGTAAATAGCTACTATATATTCAATATTTTTATCCTTGGGATCTGCGAAATACTGCACTAATTCTTGTTTTTGATATTCATTTGCGACTTCTAACGCCTTGAGATAAAGAAAAGTCTTTTTTCTTGCAAGAATATCACCGCCATGAATTTTCCCGAACGTATCCGTATTGGAGTACACGTCCAACCAATCGTCTTGCAGTTGAAACGCCAATCCGATGTTTACGCCAAATTCATAGATTGCACGCTGCTGCTCAACGCTTGCATCGGCAATGATAGCGCCTATTTGCAACGCGCCGCCAAGTAACACAGAGGTTTTGAGTTTTATCATATCCATATATTGCGCAATCGTAACGCTATTCTGCGTCTCAAAGTCCATGTCATACTGCTGTCCTTCGCATATTTCAAGCGATAATTTGGAAAAGCTCTGCATCACATAACTCACTTTATCAGCCTTTGTGTTGCACATCGTACTGCACGCTATAGCAAACATCGCATCACCCGATAAAATAGCAATATTAGAATTGTACTTTTGATACACGGTCGCTTGTCCACGTCGCAATGGCGCTTGATCCATAATATCGTCGTGCAACAACGTAAAATTGTGAAAAATTTCAATACCCATAGCGGGATACAGCGCCTCCGTAATGACACCTCCAAACGCCTCGCAGCTTCGCAATAGGAGTAACGGACGGATACGTTTGCCCCCTTGTTGCAAGGCATACACGATAGGTTCGTAGAGCAATCTCGGTTCGGACACCGTGATCGTTTTTTGTAAAGTCTTTTGAAAGAGTTCCAGCAAAGATTGGTCGGATATCATCACTTTGCATTTTTGAGTAAGGCAAGCAGGTATTCACCGTAGCCACTTTTGTACAACGGTTCGGCAAGTTTACGGAGTTGTGCATCATCAATAAATCCTTGTTGCCATGCCACTTCTTCGATACAGCCAATTTTTAGACCTTGACGTTGTTCTATTGTTGCCACAAATTGTCCGGCTTGCAATAGCGACTCAAATGTGCCGGTATCTAACCACGCTGTACCACGACCAAGCATCCCGACCTTTAACTTGCCCTTTTTGAGGTAGTTTTGGTTCACATCGGTAATTTCGTATTCGCCTCGTGCGCTGGGTTTGAGATTTTTGGCTATTTCGACCACGCTATTATCGTAGAAATACAAGCCCGGTACAGCATAGTTAGATTTTGGATGTTGGGGTTTTTCTTCGATAGATAGGGCTTTATAGTCTTTATCAAACTCAACAACGCCATAACGTTCAGGGTCGCTCACATGATATGCAAACACAACGCCGCCGTCAGGATCGTTATTAGATTGTAACAGAGCGTCCAAATGCGCGCTGTAAAAGATGTTATCGCCCAATATTAAAGCCACTTTATCGTTTTCTATAAAGGATTCGCCAATTACAAAGGCTTGTGCTAACCCATTGGGAATCTCTTGTTTAGCGTACGAAAACGAACAACCTAACCGTTTACCATCCCCAAGTAAGCGTTCAAAATTAGGTAAGTCCTGAGGGGTTGAGATAATCAATATCTCTCGAATACCGGCTGTGAGCAGTACAGACAAAGGATAATAAATCATCGGCTTATCATAAACCGGCGCCATTTGCTTGCTCATTGCCAATGTTAATGGATGTAAACGGGTACCTGCGCCACCCGCAAGAATGATTCCTTTCATGTTAAATGTATTTTTTGCAAAGATACAACTTCTGTCCAAAATACACAATAAGTAAAATTAATTTCTTTTAGTTTTGGTTATTTCAAAAATAAATTGTACCTTTGTCGCCGATTGATAACCAATCACAAAAACATTATTAATTTTTTATCATTTTTATGAACATGTTTGTTGCAAATCTCAACTACCGAGTTAGGGGAGAAGATTTAAAAGGAATTTTTGCGGAGTATGGCGAAGTTACGTCGGCAAGAGTTATTATTAACCGCGAAACAGGACGTTCCAAAGGCTTTGGCTTTGTGGAAATGCCTAACGACGCAGAAGCTCAAAAAGCCATTCAAGAGCTAAACGGTGCCGAATGGGAAGGTAAGACGCTCACTGTAAAAGTGTCCGAGCCACGCGCACCTCAAAATTAAGAAGCTCAACGTCCGTAAATCAACCTTAACTAAGGTAAAGATTGACGTTATCTTTGAAAGTTTTAACACCTCTGATTTTTTCAGGGGTGTTTTTTTAGTTTTTTATACATTGTTCATTGCTCATTTCCCGTAGGAAAAACCTAACGGATTATTTACCAACAGCATAAAATCATAAAAAACAGGGGATTGTTGGGCAAACCTGCAAGGACAAGCTTTTGAGGCAGCCCTACGCTCAATTGTCTGAATTAGGATTTACAGGATTTTGATTGTACTTTACATTGTTCATTATTCATTATTAATTGTTCATTGTTTGCGTGTAATTAGAAAATTTTATGTAAATTTGCGTATTGTAATTTAGTTAATACAAACTATCTATAGTAAAAAAAACATACTATTTATGACAAAAACAGCGCTTATTACAGGAAGTACGTCAGGGATTGGCAGAGCCACTGCCGAGCGATTTGCTCAAGCTCAGTACAAACTTATTTTGACCGGTCGTCGTAAGGATTTATTGACAGCATTAGCCGACAGTCTGAAAGTAAAGTATCATATTGACGTCTTGCCACTGTGTTTTGATGTCCGCTATAGCGATGCCGTTAAGCACAATTTAGAGACCTTGCCTGCAAATTGGAAAACCATTGATATTTTGGTCAATAATGCGGGCTTAGCGGTAGGATTAGAGCCTATTCAAGACGGGGTTATTGACGATTGGGAGCGCATGTTGGACACCAATATTAAGGGGCTTCTTTACGTATCGCGTGTGATTGCCCCGTTAATGAAGGCACAAGGGTATGGACATATCATCAATATAGGGTCTATTGCCGGCAAACAGGTTTATCCCAATGGAGCGGTATATTGTGCCAGTAAACACGCTGTAGATGCGCTATCGCAAGGACTACGGTTGGATTTATTGCCTTATGGTATTCGGGTAACACAAATATGTCCGGGCGCTGTTGAAACAGAGTTCTCCATTGTGCGTTTCAAGGGTGACCAACAAAAAGCCGATACCGTTTACAAGGGGTTTACGCCGCTCACGGGCGTCGATATCGCGGATACCATTTTTTACTGCGCTAATCTGCCCAAGCATGTAAATATTAATGATTTAATAATCATGCCAACCGCACAAGCTTCAACCTCAGTATATCATAAAGAGTTATGATGATTTAAGAGATAAAATAATTTCAATATACACAAAAACACATTATCCTTTACAGAATGAATACCGTCCGCAAGATGATCCCCGCTATAGTTGTACGTGCATGCCTCGTTGTATGGCTATTGTGTATGTATCTACCCTTCGTACATGCGCAAGACAGTGACGAAGTCCCTTTTAAGGCTTTCGGATTCAGCATCGGAAGCGGGTTTTTTAAAGCGAATAACTACGTTGCGAACTACTACAACGGATCGGAACGCAATCCGAACAAGATGAGCTACATTCTCACTAATCGCTACAGGCTTGACGAGATCAAACAAGCTTTAGACGGAAAAGATTTTGCGCTCTATGAGCTATCCCAAAATATGCGCTACAAGCTCGCTACGCCGGTGTCGTTAAAGTTTTTTCTCAATCTCACATCGTCCCGCTCGCTGTTCCTTGAGATTCATCAAATTGCATTAGCCGCTGTAGGTGTTTTTAGTATTGAAATTGATTCCGTTACCTTCACGTCCGAACCGGCATTACGTATGTGTAATATCTGGGGTGTGGAAACGCGCACCATGTTGGACGCAGGGTATCGGTGGACATCTGAAACAAACTATCCCTTACTACAATGGTTTCATGAGATAGGGTTTAACATGACCAACACCAAGGTTAAGGACAACCGAATCCAAATCGGAAGCTTTGAAGAGAGTTTGATAGACCGAGGCGCCTACATACCGGGGCAAGGCTTATATGATCCTCTTCAAGAAAGCGTTTTCGGCATTGGTATCTTTGGAAATCTTGGTTTAGAGCTAAAACTCACCAAAAATATCCATGTCGATATTGGGTTGACCGCACGTTTACAGGACATCAATCTCGGTGAATACAAGAAAATGCACGTTAATTATGGCTTTCTCTTTCGTGTAAATGTTCTGGCTTTTTAAGCGCTTCCAGCTTGCGCAGCTTCAGGTTACATGTTTTTTGAGGGGCTACAGAATTGAGTGTGGAGTGTGGAGTGAAAAAATAATGAACAATGAACAATGGTTGTCATATTCCTATGCGGTTATTCATAATGACCCTTTGTTGCATGAATAGTAACAACTTGATTGATTTCGTCAATATCATACAATAATCTATGCTTTCCGGTAATGCGTCGTGACCATTTGCCAGCCAATTTATACTTTAAACGAATCGAAGTAGTCAATTGCACTTTTGGCTGTTTCAAAAATTTTTACGTTGCTATCCTTCACATCCTGTTCCGATTTTACAACCGCAGCTTTCATTTGCTCAACGTTTAAAGGATCGGCATAAAAAGGGTCATTCGATGGACTTGGATTACCATCAGATGCTTGTAACCTAAACAACATATTGTGCCGTTTAAGAAATACCGGTTGCGTTAAAGCCATCTTAAAATACTTATCTCCACCTTGTACGAGTTCCCTTGTGCTAATTGCTATCATAATCTTATCATTTTGCAAACATTTCGGAGAACAAAGGTACAAAAAAAATTAAAAAAACAATTGTCTGAATCATGATTTTCATAAGATTTTCAAGATTAACAGGATTTGAACAATGAATAATGTAATGGATGACCGTAGGGGCGGGTTTGAAACCCGCCTCTACAATGGACATGGTAAGGTCGCCGTTGCGATTGTAGAGACGCGGCATGCCACGTCTCTACAATCTATTCTATAGCGCCTCAAAAAAGATTTAACCAAAAAACTTGCATATTTGTAATTTATATATTACCTTTGCACTATGAAAGTACGAGAAGTGATAGCCTATAAAAGTTATTTTGAAGAGTTTCTACGGACACAACCGAAGAAAGTGCAGGACAAAATATTCAAAATAATAGAGATCCTCGAAATTCTTGAACGAATACCTGAGAAGTATTTAAAGTATATTGTTGGTACGGATGGTTTGTATGAAGCGAGGATACAACTTGGAAGCAATATTTGGAGGATATTTTGCTTCTTTGATAGCGGAAAATTGGTGGTTCTGCTCAATGGTTTTCAAAAGAAGACGCAAAAAACGCCTGCAAACGAAATAAATAGAGCTTTGAATTTGATGAAACAATACTATACTGATAAAAATGGATGACATGAACACAAAAAGTTGGAAACAGATAAAAGACGATGTCTATGGTGTTAAAGGGACATCACGACGTGATGACTTGGAACGCGATTTTGAGAGTTTTAAGATTGGTCTCTTGCTGCGTCAAGCCAGAGAAAGCAACAATCTAACGCAGTCAGAACTCGCAAATATTGTGAATAAAAAAAGAGAATATATCTCTAAAATTGAAAACAACGGAAGTAATTTAACCCTAAAAACCCTATTTGATATTGTAGAAAAGGGGTTAAACAAACGCGTTAGAATATCCATCGAATAAGGAAATTGATTACATCTTTTTTTGAGGCGCTACAGAATTAAGTGTGGAGTGTGAGTGTGGAATGTGGTCGTTTCGACTGCGCTCAACGACCGGCAGCGCACCGCTCCCTGAGCGTAGTCGAAGGGCGGTGCGACGCACAATTGTCTGAACCATGATTTTCATAAGATTTAAAGGATTTGCAGGATTGGAACAATGAATAATGTGGAGAAATTTCTACATTTCTCAATTCTATAGCGCCTCATAATTAAGTAGCCGTAACCCATCGATCCTTTCAAAATGTTTACGATTTAATGTCGCAAAAAGAATCTCATTTTTCAAGACGGTACCTGCAATCAAAATATCAGGAATGTCAATCATTCTATTCTTTGCTTTCAACTGTTTATATATCGTTATTGACTGTTTTGCAGAGTCTGTATCAAAAGGCAAAACCGTTATTTTCTGAAAAAAAATATTCCAAAAATCTTGTTGCTCTCCCGAAGTACCGACATATAATTCATATTCTGTAATTGCAGAAACAGCGAAAACAGAGTATCGATCGGTTAATCTATAAAACAACGTTGCTGATTTATCTTTTTTTCGATAATAATCAATAAGAACGGACGTGTCCAAGCAAATTATTGTATCCTCCATGCGTTGAGATGTTCTCTGTTCTCGTTAAATTCTTTGTACTGTTGCTCGGACATAACAGGTCCTGAAAGCAAAAACTCTTGAAATTCGGAAATCTCTGCCCGCGCCTTTGCCTTTATATACTCTTGTGTAAATTCTTGTTTGATCTTTTCAATCTGATTGGCAGGTAGTTGCTTCACAAGATTAACAATTTGATCGTAACCTATATTAACAGTTAGTTGCATATATGGTACTCATTTTAATTTTGCACAAAGATACAAAATATTTTTCAAATTAGAAGTTAGAAATCAGAACTTTTTTTTAACCCCTTTTTTAACTGAGTGTGGAGTGTGGAGTTCGGTCGTTTCGACTGCCAATTGTCTGAATCAGGATTTACAAGATTTTAGGATTTGCAGGATATGGAAATAATGAACAATTTTCAGAGGTCGTCATTGCGATTGTAATTGTCTGAACCATGATTTTCATAAGATTACAAAGATTAACAGGATTGGAATAATGAACAATGTAATGGATGACCGTAGGGGCGGGTTTGAAACCCGCCCCTACAATGAAACACATCGTCATTGCGGGCTTGACCCGCAATCCTCGGCTGATATAATACCTAACAATAAGGTGAAAGCCCTATGGGCTACAATGTGTGTATGATATGCTTATTTCTATTGATATGCAAGTCCTAACGGACTATTTTGCCCGTAGGGCATTCATATCAATAGAATATAGACGGTCTCTTCTCCACACTATTGTTCATTATTCATCATAAGTGTTGCATTAATTTATAAAAATGTTCTTTGAAATTATTGTAAATCAGTTAATTATGATTGTTTTTTGATTCCGCCGATTTGAAATGATAATTTTACGGGTTAATTATAACTCGTTATGAATCAAAACAAATATGTATTTGCTCAGTTGGTTGATTTTTTGCCGTATGATGATTTTTATTACATAGTCAAAAAGTATAAAGGCAACAAGGGCATTCGGGATTTTTCCTGCTGGAATCAATTGCTGAAAATGATGTTCGGACAACTTGCTGCCTGCGAAAGTTTGCGCGATTTGTGTATTTTTACTCAGGCGCATCATCAAAAATCGTATCATTTAGGCTTTGGAAACGATGTCAATCTGTCCACAATTTCGCGGGCAAATGCCCATCGCGATTATCGGATTTTCGAGGAATTTGCCGCTCAAATGATAGCAAAAGCGCAAAAATGCCGTGCCGACATTGAGTTGGATATAAAAGTTGATGGACATATTTATGCCTTCGATTCTTCGACTATCTCACTGTGCCTCAATGTGTTTTGGTGGGCAACCTACAAAAGTCAGAAAGGCGGCATTAAATTGCACACGCTCTACGATGTGAGGACGCAAATCCCTGAGTTTGTAATTATTACACCCGCTTCGCTAAACGATGTAAACGGTATGGATTACATTGCGTATCAAGCGGGCAGTTACTACATTTTCGACCGAGGGTACAACGATTTTGCGCGGCTTTACAACATTCATCAGCACAAGGCATTTTTTGTTTTTCGTGCGCGTGAAAATGTGAAATTCCAACGAATGTACAGTATCAAACGAGCGCTAAATACGGGTGTCAAGTCCGACCAAATCGGTGTTTTCACAACTGGAAAATCACCCCAACGCTACCCCGAAAAAATCCGTAAAATTCGTTATCACGATGCAGAACATGACAGAGAATTTATTTTTTTGACGAATGATTTTCATTCCGATGCAAGAACAATAACCGAACTTTACCGAAAACGCTGGGGTATTGAATTGTTTTTCAAGTGGATAAAGCAACATTTGAAAATCAAATCATTTTGGGGAACAACCGAAAATGCTGTAAAAATTCAGATAAATTGTGCGATAATTGCCTATTGTCTTGTGGCCATCGTTGCTAAATCGCTCAAAACAGAGCACACAATTTACGAAATATTACAAATTTTAGGCAAATCCCTACTGGACAAAACGCCTATAAATCAACTACTTAACAAAACTGATTACAAAAATGTCAAAGAACAACATGATAACTTATTGATATTCAATTAGATTAAACGCAACACAAGTGCCTTACCGCTAAAAATCGTCGCACAAAACCCTGCAGCTTGCGCAGGGGTGTGCGACTGTTATTTTTAGCAAGCATTTTTCTTTTGGTTCGTTTTCTTTTGGTGCCTCAAAAGAAAATGAACGACCTTATATCCGCAATTAAAAATTACTAAAAAGAAGCAAAGCGTTGAAAATAAAACACTTGCAACGCTTTGCAGTTTGAAAAAATTTCACTAAATTTCTTCTATAAATTTTGACAGAAATTTTTATTTGTCCGTGTGTAATTCAAAAATTTGGTTTAATGGTCAAAAATGAGGATGAAAAAGAGAGTTTTTTATCTCTTAATTTCATCT
>BNXT01000018.1 GCA_025999775.1 Bacteroidia bacterium
TGTTTATTGTTTCTTTTTCATTGTTCATTGTTCATTGTTTATTGTTCATTGTTCATTGTTCATTTTTCATTGTTCATTGTTCATTGTTCATTGTTCATTGTTCATTGTTCATTGTTCATTATTCATTGTTCATTATTCATTGTTCATTATTCATTGTTCATTATTCATTGTTCATTGTTCATTGTTCATTATTCATTGTTCATTGTTCATTATTCATTATTCATTGTTCATCATGACGTCGCTCCGCCAAAGTCATCAAATGCTATCATTTCGTCGGGAACGCCAACACTATGAAGCATAGCTATCACAGCAGTGTTCATAGCCGGAGGTCCGCACAAATAGTATTCTATTTCCTCGGGTTCAGGGTGTTTATCAAGATAGTTATCAAAAATAACTTGATGTATAAAGCCGATGTGTCCGTTCCATTGGTCTTTCGCTTTAGGCTCTGACAGCGCTACATGGAATTGGAAGTTTGAACATTGTGTTTCAAGCGTTTTAAAATCTTCCACATAGAACAGTTCTTTTGCGGAGCGCCCACCGTACCAAAAACTCATTTTACGTTTGGTTTTTCGGGTTTTCAATTGGTCGAATATCTGAGAACGCAGCGGCGCCATACCTGCACCGCCACCAATGAACACCATCTCTCGTTTGGTCTCTTTAACAAAAAAATCGCCATAAGCCCCTGAAAGTGTTATGCTATCACCCGATTTAAGAGAAAACAAGTAGGACGAACATTTCCCGGCGCTGACTTTTTTAAATACGCCTCTTTCTTTGTCAAAAGGCGGTGTTGCAATGCGCACATTAAGTTTTATAACATCCCCTTCCGCAGGGTAGTTTGCCATGGAATACGCCCGTGTTGTAGGTTCTTCACAGTGCATCTGCACATTCCAAAGCTTCAGAGCATCCCATTCCTTACGATACTCATCCTCTACGGCTATATCCTTTGCATAATCCACGTCGCAAGGCGGCACGTCAATCTGTACATAGCCTCCCGAGTTAAAGTTCAAAGGTTCGTCCGTTTCTAATTTTATCACTAATTCTTTAATAAATGTAGCGACATTATGGTTAGAAACAACAGTACCTTGCCATTTTTTTACGCCCAATATCTCTTGCGGAATCTGTATTTGCAGGTCGTCGCGCACTTTCACTTGACATCCCAAACGCCAATGATTTAATTGTTCTTTTCGTGTAAAGAAGCCTTGTTCCGTAGGCAGTATCGTACCGGCGCCATGTAATACTTGACAACGGCACCGTCCACAGGTACCGCTACCACCGCAAGCCGAGGACAGATATATCTGATGTTGTGCCAAGGTAGAAAGTAACGACATTTCGGTTTCAGCGACCAATGATTGTTCGTCGTTAACAAGAATAGTTACGTCTTTATCGGGATAAAACCGTTTTTTTAAGTAGAGCAACAGCCCGACCAACAACAGCATAACACTCCAAAAGATGATAATACCGGCGATGCAATGTTGTACTATAGGATGTATTGTGTTCATACGTGTTTTCGATTAAAATTCCATACCCAGAAACGCCATAAACGAAATGCCCATCAGTCCGGTAATGATAAAGCTAATACCTAAACCTTTCAACGGTTTTGGGACATTGGAGTACTGCATGCGTTCGCGAATAGCCGCAATACCGACGATAGCCAAGAACCACCCTATACCGGAACCTAAACTAAACACCGTAGCTTCCGCTATGGTTTGATATTCCCGTTCTTGCATAAACAAGGACGCTCCCAATATAGCGCAGTTGACCGCTATCAACGGTAAAAAAATACCCAGAGAAGCATATAACGAGGGCGATATTTTCTCAATGATCATCTCAACTAATTGCACAACAGCAGCTATCACCGCAATGAACATAATAAAACTCAAAAAATTCAAGTCTATATCTGCAAATTCCGAACCCAACCATACTAAGGCTCCTTTCTTCAGTAAGTAGTTATCTATCAGATAGTTAATTGGCACAGTGATGAGCATTACAAAAACAACTGCCATGCCAAGTCCGACGGATGTTTTGACGGTCTTTGAAACGGCAAGATAGGAACACATACCCAAAAAGTATGCGAAAATCATATTATCAACAAATATTGACTTTACAAACAGATTTATTAAGTTCATACCCTATTGTTTTTCGATTAAATCTTCATGTCTTGAGCGATGCACCCAAATGATAATACCCACGATAATCAAGGTCATCGGTGGCAAAATAAATAGCCCGTTGTTCTCATAGCCTGCTTCATAGAAGCTATCCGGCACCACTTGGTAATCCCATAGTGTACCATATCCTAACAGTTCACGGAAGAACGCCACAATCAGCAGTATTAAACCATAGCCGGCGCCATTCCCTAAGCCGTCTATAAAAGCATTCCACGGTTTATTATTCATCGCAAACGCCTCTAAACGCCCCATTACGATACAATTTGTAATGATTAAGCCAACAAACACCGATAATTGCTTACTAATATCATATACAAACGCTTTCAGTAACTGGTCTATCAATATCACTAAGGTTGCAATAATCGTCAATTGAACGATAATACGGATTCGCGTCGGAATGGTATTACGTATCTGGGAGATGATAATATTCGACAGCGCCACGACAACGGTTACCGACAAAGCCATCACAAACGCCGGTTTCAGGTTCACTGTAACCGCTAAAGCCGAACAAATACCCAATACCTGAACGATGACCGGATTAGTCCTGTTCAGGGGCGCTGTGAATAGTTTGTGTGTATTGGTCGGTAATATAGTATTCTTTTGTTCCATTATAAATTGGGTTTATTCGACGGTATTATTGGGTTCCGGCGTAACGCTTGGCGTTATGGTATCCGGTTTATTTTGGGGATTTACCGGTGTAGTTGTTGACGGTGTTACAGTTTCCGGTTTATTTTGTGGTTTTTCCGGTGTAGTACCGAGTTTCGGCGCTAAATCCGGCGCTGTTACCGGCAGTCGCAAAGCGTTGCTTCTATCTGTTGTCGGCGATACCACCGTTCTACTGGCAATCGTATCAACAGGTCGTACCACCCTGATATACGCAGGTTTTTGAGCCGGTACAGGCGTACTCGTTGTCTTTTTAATGGTCGGCTCGGATTGCGGTATCGCCGCCTCTTCTTGCGTCAACGATGGTTCTTCTTCACTTATTGTATCGATGACGGTAGTATCTGTTACAACTATTGTATCTAAATCTAATAAGGGTTGTTGATGTTCCAAAAAATAAGTTTTGTAATTACCAAGACAACGCTGTAACATCGCCGCGACGCCCTTACTGGTAATCGTTCCACCTGAGATAGCATCAACTCCATGGTCAAGATGGTTAGGCATACTTGCAGCGCCGCCATGCACAACAGCAATAGAGACAAATTGGTTAGTCCGGTTAAAGATTTTTTTACCTTTGAATTGGTTTTGAAATTCTGCGCTTGTAATATTGGCACCTAATCCCGGCGTTTCGCTTTTATGCCCAAAGATTACGCCTTTTACGGTATTGTAATCCGCTTCAAAAGCTATATAGCCCCAAAGTGGTCCCCATAAACCCTTTCCATAAACAGGAACAATCATATATTGTTCACCCTTATTATTAGCAATAAACACAGGAAAAACCGCAGGTTCATGCCCCCTACCCTCTTGGTACTCCTTCTCAATTGCTAATTGCGTTTTTATATCAATCTCAAAAGGCTTCCGTTCATCTTGTATAATCTTACCTTCCGAATTGACCAGTAATTCTTTAACAATCAATTTATCATACAACTCTTGTGCATTATCGGTCGTGGTTTCAACACCGGCAGCCGCAAGCAGATTTTGCATTTTTTCAATCCGTATATTTCGGTTTTGAAACGGTTGTAATAGTGTTGCCGCAAGCGATAATACCGTTGCTATTAAGACGATAATCAGGCTTGTATAGAGTAGTATGTATTTATTTGAGAACATTGTTTATATCGTTTCAGGTGTAGAATTAGAGGCTCTTTTGAGGCGGCGTTTTTTATTTTGTTCAACGAAGCAATAGTCTATCAACGGCGCAAACGTATTCATCAATAGGATAGCGAGCATCATGCCTTCAAGATAGGCTGGATTCAGTACCCGTATAAGTACAGCTATCATACCGATGAGCAGTCCGTAAATATATTTTCCATTGCGGGTTTGTGCGGCGGTAACGGGATCGGTAGCCATGAACACAGCGCCAAACAAAAAACCGCCCATGAGCAAATGTTGGTACGGAGAAATTTGCATGTACGCATTGCTCCCCCCGAATATATTGAAAATAAAGCCCATCAACAACCCACCGATAATCGTAGAAAACATAATCCTAAAGCTTGCAATACCTGTCCAAAGCAGTATCACAGCGCCAATGATGATAGCCAATTTGGATGTTTCACCTATACAGCCCGGAATATAGCCATAGAACATATCGTTTAGCATAGTCGCATCAAACACCTGATCATTAGCAATTTCAGACAAGGGCGTAGCGCCGGAAAAAGCGTCGGACTTATAGGCTATCCATATTTTATCGCCCGACATCTGAGACGGATACGCAAAGAACAAGAAGGCTCGCGCTAACAAGGCAGGATTCCAAACGTTCATACCGGTACCGCCAAACACTTCTTTACCTATCACCACCGCAAAAGCCGTAGCACAAGCAACCATCCATAACGGAATATCAGGCGGACATATCAACGGAATCAATAATCCTGTTACTAAAAAGCCTTCATTGACCTGATGTCCGCGCAACTGAGCTACCGTAAACTCAATAGTTAATCCTACAACGTAGGACACCACTAAAATAGGCGATACCTGCATAAATCCGTAGAAAAACGTATCCCAAAAGCCTACCGTTGTATCAAATGACAGATAGTGTTGATAGCCAACATTCCACATACCAAAAAACAGCGCCGGTAACAAGGCTATTACCACCATAATCATGGAGCGCTTACAATCAATGGCATCGCGGATATGAGCGCCCTTTTGAGTTACGTGATCCGGTACATACAAAAAAGACTCAAAAGCTTCAAACGTGGACTTTAACGCATGAAGTCTGCCTCCCTTTTGAAAATACGGTTTAATCTTATTTAAATAGCTTTTCAACATAACTACAGCATTTCTTGTTTAATCAAGTCCATACCCTGTTGAATAATGGATTGGATTTCGGTTTTGGAAGGGTCTATATATTCGCACAATGCAAAATCTTCGGCAGCGACCTCATAGATACCTAAAGCCTCCATGGCTTCCACATCGCCTGCAATACATGCTTTGATGAGATGCCCCGGTAGTATATCCATAGGCAATACTCTTTCGTATTGTTCCGTGAATATCAAGGCTCTATTTTCGCCGTGATAGTTGGTATCCAACACATATTGTTTATCGCCTGTAATCCACGAAAAAAACGTGCGCCAAAAACTAAATTTATCAAAGCCCGGAGCTACCCATCCCATGAACTCCGGCTTATTGCCTTCGGGAATGACACTCACAAGATGATCATAAAAACCGAGATAACCCTCTTCCGAAATTCGGGTACCGGTCAACACATTGCCACTAATAAAACGTGGATTGGAATCGTCTTTGAGGTTGTTGTGTATCAACGGACCTATACAAGCTCCGGATAGAATCTTGTGATAGCCTGTGCGTTTCACTTCCGAACCCGCTAAAGCCACAATCTTGGTTGCATCCATGATACCTTCCAAAAAGAGCTTACCCATCGTAATAACATCTTGGGGGTTAATAAACCACACCACTTCGCCTTTGTTAATAGGGTTTATATGATGTATCTGTACGCCCACGTTACCGCTTGGATGGGGACCTGAAAACGTATTGATATCCACGCCTTTAGCATACAAGAAGATGTCTGAAAAAGTGCGGGTAGTGTGCACATTGAGGTGTATCTTACCGGTTGTCAATTTGTTAACAGCGTCCAACCCTGCTTGAAAATACTTGCCCTGACGATGTGCTATGAAGTCATAGTCTGCCGCTAATGGGGCTGTATCAAATGCCGAAATAACTATCATTTTGGGCATATCATCGGGGTTCGCAATCGTATGATACGGACGTTGTCGAATACAAGCCCACAGTCCACTTTGAAGCAACAGCGTTTTAACCTGCTGCATCGTCATACCCTGTATCGGAGATACTGAAAACTGTTCGTAATCTATCGTCTCTGTAGGGGTAATCCGAATTTCTTCAATCACTCTATTTTCACCTCTGCAAATATCTAAAATAGTACCGCTGACCGGCGACGTAAACACTATACGTGAATCTTGCTTACTGTAAAAAAGAGGTGCGCCGGCTTTGACATAATCACCCTGCGCAACTTGTAGCTTAGGTTGCACACCGTAAAAATCCATGGGCTTCACCGCGTATGTTCGCGATTTTTCGATGGAAGCCATCAAAGATTTATCGGCATCGCCATTAATACGAATATCAAAACCGCACTTCAAATGTATAGTCCGTGACATAATTAAACCCGTTTCTTAAAAGACCAAAGTACAAATTTACAAAATTTTTTAAAAAAAGAAGCGCCTTTTAAATTAAAATAATGCTGTTTTTTTAAAAAAATTATTGTATCTTTGCATCTGTGTTGAATTTTTCAACTCGGGGTTAAAAGTTCGTAAGTTATGGAAAACAATGAAAGCAGACAAGAAGAAGTATTTTCTAAAGCGGTTCGTGCAGGGAAGCGCACCTATTTCATGGATGTCAAGGCAATGAAATCCGGTGAACAGTACCTTACCATCACAGAAAGTAAACGTAAATTCATTGATGAACAAGGAAAGTTTATTTATGAAAAACACAAAATCTTTGTTTATCCCGAAGATTTTGAAAAATTTGTCAAAGGGTTGACACAAACCATCAATTTTATCAATACTGGCGAATTGCCACCGGTTGAAGTTGATGAGAACAGCGCCGATAACGAATATGAAACCTTTGAAAGAACAGAATAGTCTATTTGAAAAAATCCCGAATATGGTCAAAAAAGCCTTTTTCGGCGCTATTTTCTTTGGGTTTTAGATTGGGAGAATCCTTGATTGTTTCTAATACCGCGCGTTCTTCTTTAGACAAGTTTTTGGGTGTCCATACATTGATACAAATGATCAAGTCGCCACGTCCATGCCTTTGCATAACCGGCAGTCCTTTTTCACGCAGACGTAATAGTTTACCCGATTGAGTACCGGGTTCAATTTTGACCATCACTTTACCATCCAAAGTAGGTACCTCAACCTTATCGCCAAAGATTGCTTCTGTAATGCTTATGAACTGATTGATGTGCAAATTTTGATTATCACGTTCAAAGAACGGATGCTGTATCTCTTCAATGAGCACTATGAGATTGCCTGCCACGCCTCCGTGTAGCGCGGCATGTCCTTTACCGGAAAACGATAGCTGCATGCCATCCATCACGCCCGCCGGAATATTGATTGTGATCACATCTTCCCCATTGACAACCCCTTGTCCGTCGCATTTTCTGCATTTCTTTGTGATAAGCTTACCGTCGCCGCCGCATGCTTGACACACTACGGTTTGTTGCATTTCACCAATGAACGTGCGAGCAATATGCGTTACGTAGCCACGCCCTCTACAGGTTGGACAGGTCTTGTAATCGTTTGGCGTTTCCGCACCCGAACCATGACACGTAGTGCAAGCCTGCTTTTTGCTGACTTTAATTTTCTTTTCTACACCTTTGCTAATCTCTTCAAGCGTGAGTTTCACTCTCACGCGAATATCGCCGCCGCGGTTCACGTGCTGCCGTGCACGACCATTGCCGCCGCTACCGCCGGCGAAGAAATCGCCAAAGCCGCCGCCACCGGTTAAATCGCTGAAAATATTACCAAAATGTGAGAAAATATCGTCCATGCTCATGCCGCCGCCGCCGTAGCCGGACGAAGCGCCACCGCCCATACCAGCGTGCCCAAACTGGTCGTAACGAGCTTTCTTGTCAGGTGAAGACAATACATCGTAGGCTTCTGCCGCTTCCTTGAATTTCTCCTCCGCCCCTTTGTCGCCCGGATTGCGGTCAGGATGGTACTGTAGCGCCATTTTCCGGTAGGCTTTTTTCAGTTCTTCCGGCGTGGCGTTTTTGTTTACACCCAATACCTCGTAATAATCTCTTTTGTTTGCCATGATGTTTGTTATTAGATGCCTACGACTACTTTAGCGTAACGGATTACTTTATCGTGAAGCTTGTAACCCTTTTGTACTTCGTCTATCACCGTGTTCTTCTTGGATTCGTCGTCCGTCGGCATCTGTGCAATCGCTTCCGCAACCTCAGAATCAAAGGGTAATCCTAATGTTTTAATAGCGGTTAAGCCCTGTACCGATAAAATATCGTTAAATTTATTGTATATCAGTTCGACACCGGATTTCATTTCGGTATTGTCAATATGCGTCAGCGCCCTGTCAAAATCGTCAAGTACAGGAAGGAGCGAAAAGATAACATCCTGAGAAGCCGTTTGTATAAGCTCTATGCGTTCTTTGACAGTACGTTTACGAAAGTTGTCAAAATCGGAGTACAACCGAAGATATTTATCATTGAGTTCACGGAGTTCGTTTTCTACTTGTTGCATCGGCGTTAGCTCCTGTGTTTCCGATGTTTCTTCAATGGGTTCAATAGGCGCTTTATCGGACAATTCTTCGGCATTAACAGCCTGATCCTGATTCTGATTCTGCTCTTTTCTGCTCATAGTACTAAAAGTTGATTGATGGATTTACGCTATCATGCAGCAACAAGTGTTCCAAAGTGAAAAAACAGACAAAATGTCAGTTATTTTTAAATAATGAACAATGAATAATGTGGGGAATTTTCAATTCCACACTTCACACTCCACACTCAATTATGTATTATCCTGTTAATCCTTTAATCCTGCAAATCCTGATTCAGACAATTGAGCTTGCGCAGGGGTGTGCGACTGTTATTTTTAGTTTTTTCCCTTTAGATTTTGGTGGTATTGACTGTTTGGGGGACACATCTTGTAAGCGGGATAGTTGTCTATCTAAAAAATAATTGGCGTATTGGGAATAATCGCCTGTTTCATAAAAATGAAGAATGCCTTTTCGGTAATTTAAAATATCTTCATCTTTTGCAGAATAAACAGGAATAATATTGGCGTTCATCATAACAATACTTTCAACAAGCCTTGAATTACGCTTATTCCCATCAATAAATGGCTGTAATCTCGCTATATTACAATGTAAATATACAGCTTGTTCTAATGGATTAGTACAGTCCGTCTGACTAGTAAATATTCTGTTAAACATTTCTGATATTTCAAATTCATCTCCCGGAGGTACATAATTTGTCCCTGTGATTTTTACAGGAAGTTTTCTTAATATTCCTCTATCTTTGTCATTTAATAAATCCTTTGTTATGATAGAATGTACAGCAAGAACGGTTGACTGGCGTAACGGAATTTTGATATCTTCTTTTCTTATAGCCTTTACAACAGATATAAACGCATTATATAGGTTTTTCAACATCTTAGCATCGTCAAATTTTTTCACAGAACTAATTCCCTCTCTGAGCAAAACATCTGTTTCAACGTAAGAATATGTATTTCCTTCTATTTTTCCCGAATAATAACACCATACAATTGCTAAGTTTTTTATTTCCTCCGATGACAAATCTGATAACTTTGAATATGGACTATTCAAAATAAAATTTGCTTTCTCTAATTGTTTTTCGTTAAATATTTTCATGTCCAGTGTTTTACATGTACAAAGATACATAATTTTGTAAAAACGGCAGTTTTTTCAAAATAAAATCAACACCATAAAGGCAACAAAAAAGCCTTGTAAATCGCTAAGTTATTGATTTACAGGGCTTTATCATTCTGTCGGGATACCAGGATTCGAACCTGGGACCCCCTGCTCCCAAAGCAGGTGCGCTAGCCGGGCTGCGCTACATCCCGAAATTGTTTTCAACGAGTATTGAACTGCAAAGTTACAATTTTTTTTCAATAAAAACAAGAAGTATAAAAAATCTTGGTTAAATCTTTTTTGACAACTACGATATTTTTGACCAGACTGTAGCGCCAAAACGTTTAGCAATGGTGTGGATAATGATTTGATGTTCGGGCAAGTTCAATAACGGATCTTTATCAAGGGTTACAGAAGCCGCTTGACGAGCCGCCTTCACAATAGGTTCATCCGTGGTAAGGTTGGCTATTTTGAGGTTAAGACTGCCACTTTGTTCCGTGCCCTGAATGTCGCCCGGTCCCCGCAGTTGCAAATCGACCTCCGCAATCTGAAACCCATCGTTGGTCTTGACCATGGTATCTAACCGCAATCGTGCATCATTGCTGAGGTGGTCTTTACTCATCAGTATGCAATACGACTGATCAGCGCCACGTCCTACACGTCCGCGTAACTGATGTAACTGCGATAACCCAAAACGTTCGGCATTCTCAATCACCATCACACTGGCATTGGGAACATCAACACCCACCTCAATCACCGTAGTAGAAAGCATTATCTGCGTTTTGTTTTCTTTGAACATCTTCATGCCTAAGTCCTTTTCGACCTGAGGCAGTTTGCCATGCATGATACTGACATGGTAGTCGGGCATCGGAAATTCATAACATACGATATGATAGCCTTCTTCTAAATTTTTCAAATCTGATTTCTCCGACTCGGCAATCAACGGGTAAACAACGTAAATCTGTCGTCCTTTTTGGATTTCTTGTTTTAAAAACTGAAACATCTGGTAGCGCGAACTCTCGTAACGATGCAGTGTTTGAACAGGTTTTCGATTGGGTGGCAGTTCATCAATAACCGAAATATCAAGGTCGCCATAGAGTGTCATCGCCAACGTGCGAGGAATAGGTGTAGCCGTCATCACTAAGATATGAGGCGCTAATTCACTTTTATTCCATAATCGGGCACGATGTGCTACTCCAAAACGGTGCTGTTCATCAATGATACACAACCCTAAACATTTGAAAATGACTTTATCCTCTATCAAAGCGTGAGTGCCAATAATCATCTGTATCTCGCCATTGGATAGTTGTTCATAAATACGATTGCGCTCCTTAGTCTTGGTAGAACCTGTTAATAACGCAACCTGTATATCCATACCCAACAAGAACTGGGTAATACTTTGATAATGCTGATTGGCTAAAATTTCGGTCGGCGCCATAAAACAAGATTGGAACCCATTATCGGCAGCAATAAGCATGGACATCAAGGCGACGAGCGTTTTACCGCTACCTACATCGCCTTGCAATAAACGATTCATTTGCAGACCCGTTCGCAAATCGGCACGAATTTCTTTCAACACACGCTGTTGCGCACTGGTGAGCTGAAAAGGTAGATTATCATGATAAAATTGATTAAACAATTGACCAATCTTTGAGAAGACATAGCTCTTTGCATCCGTATGCGTTCTTTTATCCTTTAAAATCCGAATTTGAAGAATATACAACTCATCAAATTTCAGTCGTTTTTGAGCTTTGGCGAGTTCTTGTTCGTTGCGTGGAAAATGGATTGCACGATAGGCTTCTGTTCGCGACAGCATCGGGTATTGATCCCTGATATACTTCGGTAGTATCTCCAATAGCGGATCGGTTAGACTGTCCAATAAGGTTTGCAGCAGTTTACTGATAGCCTTGGAATTAAGTCCCCGTTTTTTCATTATTTCGGTAGTGTTATAGAGCGGGTACAAGGTCTCTTTAGACAACGGAGTAGCCGAATCGTATAGTTCCAATTCCGGATGGGCTATATTGTATATGTTTTTAAACAACGTAGGTTTCCCAAATACAACATATTCTTGACCAATAGTAATTTTCTGTTCAATCCATTTTTGACCTTTAAACCATACTAAGTCTATACCGCCGCTTTCGTCTTCCAAGCGTACCACTAATCGAGATTTAAAGCGTTCGCCCAGCATGGTCTTACTCACCGCTTTGCCTTTAATAAGATAATAAACGCTCTCATTGTGAATATCACGGATACGTACGTAATTACCTTTGTCAACGTAGCGAAACGGGAAGTAATTTAGCAAATCTCCAAACGTAGAAACGCCAATCGCCGTACGCAATAAGGCTGCTTTTTGTGCCCCGACACCTTTCAGAAATTCTATATTTGTATCTTCAAAATCCGTAATCATCATCCATTGTTTACCTGTTTCTTTAGATCACCAATTTATTCGACATTCACTCCTTTTTTCAAGTACCGAAAACTTTTATTCTACGGTTACTGATTTTGCTAAATTACGCGGTTGATCCACGTTACAACCCTTTTGAACAGCGATATGGTAGGCTAATAATTGCAGAGGGATACTCGCCAGAACAGGGACTAACATCTCATCTGTTTCAGGGATTTCAAAACAATAATTACTTAATTTCTTAACGGTCGTATCGCCCTTAGTAACTATGGAAATCACAAACGCCTTACGTGCGACCACCTCTTGAATATTGCTCACAATTTTATCATAATAGCCTTTATTAGTAGCAATAATGACAATCGGCATCTTCTCTTCAATAAGCGCTATAGGTCCATGTTTCATTTCAGCAGCCGGATAGCCTTCGGCGTGAATATACGATATTTCCTTTAGTTTAAGAGCGCCTTCCAATGCTAACGGATAGTTATAACCTCGACCAAGATATAAAAAGTTTTTAGCATACGTGAAACGATTGGAAAACATTTTAATATCATCGTTCAACGCAAGTACTTCATTAATTTTTTGCGGCAAATGATACAATTCCGTAACAATATTTTTGAGATACCCTTCGTCAATCATGCCTTTTTCTTTAGCGATGGCAAGTCCCATCAACACTAAGGTTGTTACTTGTGAGGTAAATGCCTTTGTCGAGGCAACGCCGATTTCCGGTCCTGCATGTGTGTAGGTACCGCTACTTGTCATTCGTGCGATGGACGACCCCACCACATTACAAATACCATATACAAAGGCGCCGGCATTTTTAGCCAACTCAACAGCCGCCAACGTATCGGCGGTTTCGCCGGATTGCGAGATAGCTATCACAACATCATCTTTGTAAAGGGGCGGATTGCGATAGCGAAATTCCGACGCGTATTCCACCTCAACAGGGATGTTTAGCAAGTGTTCAAATATGTATTCTCCAACCAAACCGGCATGCCATGAAGTGCCACAAGCCACGATAACGATACGGCGTGCATTGATAAATCGCTCTTTATTGTCAATAATACCCGACAAAGCAACCGATGATAAATCCGATGAGATACGACCTATCATACTATTTTTCAACGTATCCGATTGTTCAAAAATCTCTTTCAGCATAAAGTGGGGATATTCTCCTTTCTCTATGCACTCTAAATTCATCTCCAACCGTTTTAACAACGGCGTTTTCTTAACATTTTTAAAGTCAACAATCCGTAATTTTTTGCCACGTTTCATGATGGCAATCTCTTCATCGCCCAAATAGACCACATCGTTGGTATATTCGACAATAGGGGTTACATCGGATGCCATGATAAAGGCGCCATCTTTTACGCCAATCACCAACGGTGCACCTTTGCGTGCCGCTATCAATGTGTCAGGATCATCTTTGGAAATAATCACTATAGCATAAGCGCCAATAAGTTGAGACAGCGCCATTTGTACCGCCGTAATCAGATCAAAACCATCTCGAATGTGAAAGTAATTGACCAATTGTACGATAACCTCCGTATCCGTATCACTCTGAAAAGTATAGCCATTGGTAATAAGTTCTTTCTTTAAAGAGCTATAATTCTCAATGATACCATTGTGTATCAGGGCTATATGCTTATCCTCCGATAAATGAGGATGTGCATTGATATTATTGGGTTCACCATGTGTAGCCCAACGCGTATGAGCAATACCCATACAACCGGAAAGGTCTTTATCTTTGACAAAACTCTCCAAATCGGAAACTTTTCCTTTGGTTTTATAGACCTTCAATTCCTCGTTCATGAGAGCGATGCCGGCGCTATCATACCCGCGATATTCAAGACGTTTCAACCCATTTATCAGAATCGGATAAGCCTCTTGATTACCAATATAAGCTACAATTCCACACATCTATCGTTATTTTTTGAAATATTACTTTTTTCATCCTTGCTTTGGC
>BNXT01000019.1 GCA_025999775.1 Bacteroidia bacterium
CCTCATTGATTTCGCTATTTCAGAGCGTTTTAAATGAACAGCTAAAAATGTGTTAGAACAAAAAATTTACCAAAAAATTTACCATCTCTTTTGGTTAATAATGATTTTTTTATTACCTTTGCAAGTTAATTGAATTTAGAAAGGAATAATTATGGCTTTAGCATTTACGGATGAAAACTACGACGAATTGGTTTTAAAATCGAACAAACCTGCGGTTGTGGACTTTTGGGCGGAATGGTGCGGACCCTGCCGTACGCTTACCCCCATCATCGAAGAAATGGCGGCAGAGTACGAAGGACGTGCTGTTATTGGTAAAGTGGATGTGGACAATGCGCCGGGTATCGCTGCCCGATACGGTATTCGCAACATTCCAACTGTGTTGTATATCAAAGACGGAGAGGTCGTTAATAAACAGGTTGGCGCTGTTCCGAAGTCGAATCTCGTGAACAAATTGGACGCAATTTTGTAATTTGGGAGACATAGCGTGAGGCTGTCAAAGAACTCTCGCTTGTTGATGTCAAGTGATGCTTGCTAATGTTGAACAATTTAGTCGATTTGAGCTACTCGCTCACCAAGTCGTAGAGGGCTTCATAACGGGTTTGCACCGTAGCCCAATGCACGGTTTCTCTGTTGAGTTCGCCGAACATCGCCTCTATAACAACGGAGAAAGCACGCGCCATATAGATTGGAAATTGTACGGAAAAACCGATAAATTATTCGTTAAACGCTACGAAGAAGAAACCAATATGCGTTGTTACATCGTCATAGATGTATCGAACTCTATGGCTTTTGAAAATAAGCTTCGATTTGCCTGCCAAGCCGCAGCGTGTTTGTCCTATCTTATTGCTAAACAACGAGATGTGGTCGGCTTGACGGTTTTTTCCGACCATATTGAAGAACAAACCGAACTGAAATCCAGCGTGGCACACCAAAAACACTTGTTTAGTCGCTTGGAATACTATGCCGATAGAAAGTCCCTACCTATCAAAGAGACCGATACCGACCGCAATGCCGCTGCCTTGCTGCATCTGATAGCGGAACAAACCCATAAACGCTCGATGGTGATTATCTTTAGTGATATGTTTGACCATGTGAAACAATTGGACGACCTTTTTGGAGCGCTGCAACATTTGCGTTACAAACAAAATGAAGTATTGCTGTTTCACACGATGGCGTACAACAAAGAATTGGCGTTTGACTATGGGCATTACGGACATCGATTCATTGATGTGGAAACCGGCGAAACCCTGAAAGTCTATCCGCAAGATGTCAAAGCGCAGTACTCGGATACCGTGCAGTCGTTCATCAAAACATTGAAAGCACGCTCTAAACAATATGGCATACAGTATGTGGATGCCAATGTGGACGAGACTTATAGTAAAATTTTGCACACCTTTTTATATTCGTAAGAGCAGCGTTCCATGCAAGTATCAGAGTATATCAAAATTAAACCTTACTTAACAGCCTTGCTGATTTGGAGAGTTAAGCACCTTTCCAAATCTAATTTTTTGATAATCTTATCTGTGGTCGTGGGTTTATTGACCGGTTTGGCGGCAGTTTTTCTAAAAAACTTAGTAGGCTTTGTAGAACGCATAGTGGTTTCGTGGGGTGTTGAAAGTCGCACCAATTTTTGGTATTTGGCGCTGCCCTTGATAGGTATAGTCCTGACGGTGGTCTGCTTGCAACAATTCATCAAGGACGACATTGGTCATGGTATAACAAAAGTATTACGTGCTATTTCCAAAGGAAACGGCTTTTTACGACGTAGCAAGACCTATTCATCCATGATTACATCGGCATTGACGGTGGGCTTGGGTGGTTCTGTAGGGTTGGAGGCGCCTATTGTCCTGACTGGGGCGTCGATAGGCTCTAATTTAGGGCGAATGTTACGGTTGGACTATCGGGCTATCGTTCTCTTGATTGGCTGTGGCGCTACAGGCGCTGTGGCAGGTATCTTTAAAGCGCCGGTGGCAGGTATCCTGTTTACTTTGGAAGTGTTGATGCTCGATCTGACCATGGCATCTTTAGTGCCGCTGCTACTGTGCTCCGTAACGGCAACGGTAGTATCATCAACATTTTTAGGTTCTGCAATCCAATTTACATTTGATATAGGGAATGCCGATTATGGATTGGATATATTCCCGTACTTGCTGTTATTAGGGCTTTTTGCAGGGGGTATATCGCTTTATTTTACAGGAATGAGTCATGTTATTGAGGTGCGAATGAAGCAATGGAGCAATCCGTGGACAAAAGCGATTCTTGGCGGCATCCTATTGAGCATAGTAATTTATATATTCCCTCCACTCTTCGGCGAGGGGTTCTTGCACCTCTCGGACATCATAACCGGGCAAAGCTCCAGACTTACGAATGACAGTTTTTTTTACGCGTATAAAGACGATACGTTAATTTTTCTGATCTTTTTGTTATTGGTTTTATTTATGAAAGTGATAGCCATGTCGCTGACCACGGGCAGCGGCGGTGTGGGTGGCGTCTTTGCACCTTCGTTGTTTATGGGTGGTATTGTAGGGTTGTTCACGGCACGTTTGTGTAATATGCTCTTTGATGTTACGTTGTCAGAGCCTATCTTTGCCTTGACGGGCATGGCGGGGGTGATGGCAGGGGTGATGCACGCTCCGTTGACGGCAATCTTTTTAATTGCGGAAATAACAGGCGGCTACAAGTTGTTCATTCCACTGATTATTGTGGCAACGATTTCCTATCTCGTCCATCGCCACTTGCAACCGTACTCTATCTATGCGCGAGATTTAGCGGAGCGCGGCGAACTATTAACGCATGACAAAGACAAGTCCGTACTGACGATGATGCGTATAGATCGGCTTATAGAAACTAATTTTGTATTGTTGTATCCCGATAATTATTTGAGAGATGTAGTGAATGCGATGACGGTGTCTTCACGTAATTTCTTTCCGGTTGTTGATTCGCAAGGTCTCTACTTGGGTGTAGTTGCCGTTGATGATATTAGACAAATGATATTTAAACAGGAATTGTACGATAAAATTAAGGTAACGGAGATTATGCACCGTCCACCCATCTCTATTGATGTCTTGGAATCTATGGCAACGGTCGCACAAAAGTTTCAACAGTCCGACCAGTTCAACATCGTTGTATTAGAAAATCAACGTTATGTGGGATTTCTATCGCAATCACATGTTTTTGCAGCGTATCAATCTTTGCTACATCAACTTTCGGAAGAATGACGCATTTTTTTCAATACTTTCTTTTCTTCACTCTTTATTCTTCGCTCAACTTTTTTTACGTCTTCTGCGGGCGGAAGATGTTCCGGAACAAGTTCGCGCTCAAGCATAATTTTACGTACTCCTAAATTATTATCCACATGCTCTTTTTCAATATCAGGAACTCCTGATAAATTCTTTATTTGAACATTTTCTGCTGTCATTGCATTGGATACGTTCATAATCCAATATTCGTTGCTCAACAATTTCTGCACGCCTTGTCTGTACTGCAAAATAGTTCTGAGCAAAGGCTATTTGCTCCTTCTTGCTATCGCCGTTTTGGGCAATCAAGTAGCAAGCGTAACGTGTGAGAAGTGTATCCTCTATCACATGTTGAGCGCCTTTACCAGCTTCGATCACTTTGCTGATGTCAGCAAAGTGATAATCAACATTTTCTCCGGCATTTTTACAAGCCTCCTTTGCTTTGTTGATAATGTTCTCAAAGTTACGCCATTGCGTATAACCTAAGTAAGCAATGATAGGCGAAGAGTTAAAGCGTTAGATTTTTTCTGCTATGAATGACCCTTTTTTTTGCGAAGCCGATTAACGACCATCGTAAATAAGGTCATTAGCGTTACAAGCATTATGAATATCCACAACGAACCAAGACCAAGACGTATGGATATAAGCAAGGTTAAGGCAATAAGAATAATATTCCATGCGGTGAAAATAAGGCTTGCTTGTAAATGAGATAACCCGACATCAATTAAGTGATGGTGCAAGTGATTACGGTCAGGTTTAAATGGAGAATCACCCTGTAACAAACGAATGAAAAAAACACGCCCTATATCAAAAACAGGGATAATAATAATGCTTAACGCAATACTAATGGGATGCTGAAAGAGTAAGGATGAATCATCAATCGTATGGATTTTAAGAAACCATACAAAACATACCGCAATCACAAAACCTAACGTTAAAGAGCCGGAATCGCCTAAGAAAGTTTTGTTACGCAATCCAAATACGTTGTATTGAAAAAATGCGATCAAAGCGCCGATAAACGCCATACAAATCACCGCTAAATTGATGTACCCTAAAACGAAAAAGAAGGCGCCAAAGCAGAATAAATGTAATACGCCAAGTAGGGATACACAACCATCAATACCATCTATCAAATTGTAGGCATTGATGATGGCAACGATGCAGATGATGGTTACCAAAGCCGCTGCTACCACATCTAATTCAAAAATGCCGAGGAATCCAAACAAATCGGTTATTACAATACCTGAATAAACTACTAAAAAAGCGCTCAGTATTTGGATAAGTAACTTGCTGTAAGGCGAAATAGACCTGATATCATCTTTGAAACCGGAAAAAAAGATAATGAACAGTCCTAAGAATAAATATCTTAGCGTATCTAAATCTTGATTGGTAGAGAATAGAAACATGGATACAACAGTGGCAAAAAACACGGAAATACCGGCTAAACGTGGCGTTTGATACCGATGTGAGGTTCGAGAATTTAGCTCATTTAATAACCCTTTAGAACGTGCAATCCTATTAACACTCGGAATGAGCTGAATGACCAATGTCATGGACACCAAACAAGCAGCAAGTGCACGAAAAAAAAACTCCCATTGAAAATGTATTAACATAGTTGTTTACTTTGAATTAGACTATTATTGCTAAAAATAAGTATTAAGGGTAAAATGGTATATAAAAAGGGTACGTAAGTAATAGCGCTCGATAGTATTTGGACAGCAAGGGGCAGTATGACTATCAACGCTAAGCCGTTTGTTTTACGGATAAAGAGCCAGAGTATCCATACAAAAATAAGTAACCCAAACAAACCTGATTCTATCAAATACACTAAAAAATAATTGTGCGCATAAATGTCCAAAACGTTATTGGACAAGGTAAACCCAATTCCAAACAGAAACGTCAGAAGGTCAATATGTTGGAAGTAGTCAATAGCAGCATACAAAATTTGATACTTTGATTGAAAACTTGGATCATTAACGAGACTTTCAAGAAAAAACAGAGCACAAAAACCTGCAAGGCAGCCAATCAAACCGAAGGCAATAAGAAGGTTCTTCCAAGAGTAGCGCTTTGCTAAAAAGAAATATACTAAGCCGACGGGCACAGAAATAATGCTCGTACGGGACAGGCACAAAACCACAAGAACAAAAAGACTGATGAGATAGAATCGCATGTTTTGTCCGGTGTGTTGCGCCCACCACAGCACAAAGAAAAACATGGAAATTAAATGAATGGAAAGTCCATTGGTTTCCACATAGATAGGACTATAAAATTTGAACCGATAAAATCCTTGGTAATAATTAGTCCCCTCCATGATTTTGTAGATAGATACGCCGTAACGAATAAGGGCTTCAATGATGAAGAGATAAACGGTATAACGGATAAATTTTTCGGTCAATTTTTTCAAATAATCCTTATCCATATCCTGTACCAATAGCAAAATGAGCGCTCCGTAAACTGGCGATACCAAGGTGCCGATATAGCGTCGCAAGGGCGCATCTATAAAATATTGCGTTACTAACATATAAGCTGTGAACCATAGCAATGTACGTATCATCGGACGATACGGATTCGTGCTCCACCGCAATGGCTTTGACTGTCTCTCCGACAAGGTGAAATGGGCGTCATACAGCAGACAAGTGATGATACCGGCAATGCCAAACAGCAGTAGATTAGGTGGTAGAGGCATCCATGTATGACTTGTGAAGCTCGCAAACGGGATGAGCAGAAATAATCCTAATTTCTGAAGACCCATCGCAGAGGCGAGCGATCGAGGGATTAGTCGAGCCATAATATTGCGCATTAAGCCTTTATTTTAGTTACCAAACCGGTTAACACGTTGCCCGGTCCTAGTTCAACAAATTCATCAATGCCTTGCGACAACATGGCTTTGATAATCTGTGTCCATCGTACAGGCGCCGTGAGTTGTGCAATGAGATTAGCCTTGATTTCATCGGGATTAGTATGGGGCTTTGCATCCACGTTTTGAAATATGGGACATGTTGGTATCTTGAAGTGTGTACTCTGGATGGCTTTAGCGAGGTCATCAGCGGCAGGTTGCATCAGCGGCGAATGAAAAGCGCCTCCCACTTTGAGTGGTAATGCACGTTTAGCGCCGGCTTCTTTCAAACGTTCAATGGCTATCTCAATGCCCTTGACAGAGCCGGAAATGACCAATTGTCCGGGACAATTATAGTTTGCCGGCACAACCACTTCACCCGTTTCTGCGGTGAGGGTTTTACAAATGGTTTCTACTTGTTCGTCAGAGAGTCCAAGAATGGCTGCCATCGTAGATGGTACTAACTCACAGGCTTGTTGCATCGCTTGTGCACGACGATACACCAATTGCAAGCCATCCGTAAAGCTTAGGCTTTCAGCGGCAACTAAAGCCGAAAACTCTCCCAAAGAATGTCCCGCAACGGCGCTCGGACGAAATTGCTCGGTACACAAAGCTGCTATTACAGAGTGTAAAAACACCGCCGGCTGCGTAACATCGGTACGCCGAAGGTCATCTTCGGTACCGGAAAACATTAAATCGGTAATCGAATAGCCCAGAAGCGTATCGGCTAACTTAAAATGCTCCTTCGCTATAGCGTGAGAATCAAACAAATCCTTACCCATACCGACAAATTGAGCGCCTTGACCCGGAAAAACATACGATTTCATAGTAATCTTTTTTACAAAGGTAAGAAAAGTTGCGAAATAAACAAAATTGAGTAAAAAAAAACAAAAAATTAGGGCGCAACTATTATTTTTTTTGTAAATTTGCAAAATTTTTTAGATGAAACGTTACATAGGTTTACTTTTGGTGGTTAGTGTTTTGAGATTCAGTGTTAACGCTCAAGATAGTCGTCAGTCGGATTTACGCGTTGCAAATGAACAACTTGCCACGTTGTTACAAATGATCCATTTTGCTTACGTTGATACAGTGTCCTTAGCGCCATTGGTTGAAAAGAGCGCTATTGAAATGCTCAAACAGTTAGATCCACATTCGGCGTATATCCCTGCAAGAGATGTTGACCGTGCCAACGAACAGTTACAAGGAAACTTTGATGGTATTGGCGTAAGTTTTCAGATTGTCAAAGATACGATTACCGTTGTTGAGGCTATTGCCGATGGTCCGTCTGAGAAACTTGGCATCCAAGGCGGTGATAAGATTGTCGTTATTGATGGTATCAACTGTACCGGAGATAGTGCAAATCAAGATTTTGTATTTCGCCATCTACGCGGGAAAAAAGGTACTATCGTTACGGTGCGTATCATACGTGCAGGCGTTGCACAACCCATGGATTTCAAAATTGTGAGAGATAAAATCCCCATTTATAGTGTTGAAACCTACTTTATGGAAAACAACCATGTGGGGTACGTGATGATTGACCGTTTTTCACGCAATACAGGCGAAGAATTTCGCAAAGCGCTGATAGATCTTAAAAGTCAGGGTGCAACGAGTTTGATACTTGATTTACGCGGTAATGGCGGCGGTTACATGGATCAAGCTGTGGTGTTAGTCAGCGAATTTTTGCCAAAAGGGAAAATGGTCGTATATATGGAAGGGAAAGCGCAACCACGTCAAAATTCCTTATCCGAAGGAGGTGGCGTTTTTGAGAAAGGCAAAGTGTTAGTTATGATAGACGAAGGTTCTGCTTCCGCCAGCGAGATTGTGTCGGGCGCATTACAAGACAATGACCGTGCCATCATCATGGGACGACGGTCATTCGGTAAAGGCTTGGTACAACGTCCGCTGAAAACACCGGACGGCTCGGAAGTACGGCTTACTATTGCACGTTACTATACGCCTTCCGGTCGGTTTATCCAAAAACCCTACAACGACGGCTTACAAAACTATTACAGCGACATTATGAACCGCTATCGACACGGGGAAATGCTACATCCTGATTCCGTACAACTGCCGGATTCGTTGAAGTACCATACTACTCAAAATCGCACTGTTTATGGCGGCGGCGGTATCATGCCGGATGTGTTTACTCCGATTGACACGAACAAAATATCCGATTACTATGTTGATCTTCGGCGTACAGGCGTACTCAACAATTTTGTGATGGATTTTCTGAACACCGACCGTACCAAACTATTGAAACAATACCCTGATTTTCAAGCCTTCAACAAAGGATTTACTATTGACGCAACCTTACAGCAACGTTTTGAAACGTTTTCAGACAAAGCCGGTGTTAAACGCAACCATGTACGTAAATCGAATGCCGAACAATTGATGTCCAAACTTTTTGATGAAATGAAAAAAGACACGACACTCAACGACGCTAAAACGTATTCTGACTATGTTAGCAAGGCGCTATGGGATGAATCAAAAATGAAACAATATCTACAGGATTTGTCTGTCAAAGAAGACCAAGAACAGGCTCGTTTACAAAAAACATCCGATGAATACATACTACTACAGCTCAAAGCGCTTATTGCACGCAATCTGTATGGTTACAAATACTATTTTCAGACCATTAAATCTATAGATAATGCTTATCAGCAGGCGGTACAGACTATTGAGAATGATCGCTTGTTTAAGCAGAACAAAATCACCTATTAGGGTTAAATCTTTTTTTGGGGCAATAACCTTTTTCTTCTTACTTTTCCTTCCATGTTTGTATTTAACGTAGTAGGCATTAAACAAAAAATAAAAATCAAGTGTATAACAATGAATAGCGCTTCCAACAAAAGAGCTATCTTTGGAAACCAATGCTTGGCTATAAAACATAGATTTCGGATCAAAATACTGCACTAAATTTGTTGTATCTATCTGTCGATAAAGTTTTTTCGATTTTTTTTAATACTATCTCAGGGATAAAAAGATATTTGTATTTTGAAACATCTTCATTCCTCTGATTTTCCTCCAAATATAATTTCACCGCCTTATCTGACATTTTTTCAAAACTATATTGCTTTTGACCGTGAACTTTAATTATTTCGTCTATGAATGGCTGATATTTTTCTTGAGCATAAAGACATACATTCACGAAACACGTAAAGAAGAAAATGAAAATAAATCGTTTGTTTTTGACCATAACTAATACTGAATTATCTATTCACAAGAAAAGTCAAAATAGTACCCTTTCTTTGTAGTTACAAATAACACGCCGTCTTTGGGCACATTCGGAATACTCGTTTTTTCGGCTCGCTCTTTTGTTATGCGTTTTGTGCTTTTTATATTGACAAACTCCACACGATTTCTAAAACAGTTGATATGTTTTTCTTCTCTGATTATTACATTATTCAAAATCAATAATGGGTAAATAAAACTGCAATATGCCCCTGATTCTTTGAGTTTTTCTATGCTTTTATCACTTGTCAATGGATAAATAAAAAGAGCATCAATAAATGAAACTACTATACTGTCAGCAGAGGAATTTTGAGAATTTGCTTGTGATTTATCATTATTTTGACAAATAACACTTGTAACACTAAATATTAAAAATAATAAAGCAAGATATTTCTTCATAATTTCAATTTTTATTTGTTCAACCATAGCCAATACATGGGAAAATATCTCAACAAGAAAGAATCATTATTTGTAGCATTTGAAGTATTATAAATGTAAGAATGATTTCTATCAATCAAAAACTGATCGCCACCAAAATAAGACGCTATTCCTGTCATATCACCACTCGATGGTCCATTGGAAGTAGTAATGCGATACTGTGCATTTGATTCACTCACAATATCATACATATCATTGATAAAATAATCAACTCCACCTCTTGCCCAATGAGTATGATACGAACCAACTATACCTCCTTTAGTATTGGCAGCATCAATCATTCCTTGTGTAAAATCAACTTTAAAACTATGCCTGTTTTTAGCAGGTGCTCTTACAACCTTATTATCTCCTGTTAAAATTCCACCATATTCTTTACGCCAAAAGCGAGAACGCTGATAATCTGCTTGCATAGTTTTGAATTGCCCGTAGCTTACTTTGTGCTTATTTATTGATAAATTGGCTTTTTTATAAGCCATATAAGAAGTTAATTCATAAGTTCCATAGGACAGCAGTCCGCCTGCCAAAGCAGAATTCCCTATTTGTTTCAAATCGCCACCGTTAAGGGTGGTATTTAAACCCGAACCTGCTGCACCGCCTGCAAAAGCGCCCCAACCACCGCCAATAGCAGAACCAAGCCCGCCGCCGACAAAACCTGATAAAGCACCTTTCCAAGCGCCATTTAACATTGCCTCGCCGTTCCAATTAGTTGCCAAACCGCTGAAACCTGCACCACTAACAGCACCTGCGGCAGCACCTGCCCACCACGCCGCACCTCCTAACGCGCTAACTCCTGACGCTGCACCTCCCGACAGACCGCCAATTACAGCACCACCTAAGATATAACCTGCCATATTCCATCCTTTTGCGCCGTTAGTGCGTCCAATCATATAACCGGAAATGCCGCCAATAGCTGCTCCCACAAGAATCACAAACTCCCCGTCCGGATCTATGTAAGATAAAGGATTATTTCGCGCGTAAGTGTAGCGGTTGAAGTCTTGGGTATATGTACTGTTGGGTACGTAGGGGTCGGGACTGAGCATGCGCCCGATGGCAGGGTCGTAGAGGCGACCGTTCATGTTAATCAATCCGAACATATCCAAATGCTCGTGCCCAGTGTAGCCACGTGTGAATAAATCCAATAGTTTGGATTTTGCTATTAAATCCCAATTCGTATCAAAGTAAATCTGCACATTGCTAACGCCATACTTGTAGCGCCGTCCCCACGCATCGTAGCCAAAGTACTCGTAGTTCACAATATCACGCTCGGATACTTTTCGTTGTTCATGCGTCGAACTATAACTAAAAGCTATTATATTTACGGATATTGATCGCATCTTGAATCATCTGGAACTACTATTTTTTACTCTTCTTACTACATCTTCTATTGGCAATAAAAATTTACTCCAATACACAATGACAGCGTCATAACCTCCGCTTTCTTCTTTTTGGGCAGCATTGAAAATATACAATGTGCCGTTAGTGGGCGTAGAGTTACAATAAAACCTTTCTTTCTCTCCGTTAAAGTATCCTTTTTTACTATCTTTTGTTTTTCCGCTACTGCCAGTAAGAAAGCCTATTTTTTTTTCAGTAAAATCAAAAACTTTTCGGGATTTTCCAAAAACCACATTGAAATACGCACTCTCACAATAATTTAACAATGGAGAATTATCAATTCCCATTTTATCTAACTGATTTAAAATCTCTTTTGGAATACTGTCGAATTTTTGCATTTGTCCAAATAAATTTATACTATGAAGTAACACAATATTTATTATTAAATATTTCATGATATTGTGTTTATGGTATTTGATAAAGATATGGACTTGCATAAATGCCAAAGAATGTTCAATTTCACCTTAACTGTATTTTACCATTATTTAATTACAACATGAATGTTGCCTGCATTTATTGACTTTTCATTACAATGCAAAAAGTTATATAAATTGACTGTAATAGTATCATTTTTACTAACTTTCTCTATAAAATTGACAACGACAATATCGCCATTCAATACATTTTGTAATTCCTTTACAACATTTCCATTCAAATAGGTCGTATATTTTACAACCTTATCTTTGTGCTTGACAGATAATGATTGAGGACTTATTTTAACTGCGTTTGTAGTGTGATAAACCTGCTTAATGGTAAAATTGATACCGCCTATTGTATTACACTCCATATCTATTGTGCCACACTCAAAACCAATTTCCTTTTTATAAGTTCCGTCTATCGGAACTTGATAAATTGGCGGGTCGCACGATAGAAAGCATAACGATAATACTGTTAAATATATATATGCTGATTTCATAAATAATTTATTCTATGGATTAAACCAATAATGACCATATGCTTGTGTTTCAAAATAATTTAGTTCAAAAATGGCTTGCCATATATTTTTGCCTAATAATGCACCGCTTATTCCTTGCAAACCATAATGAAGTAGAAAAGTATCGCCTAATGAGCGTGATTGCCAAATGTGATGCATTTCGTGTTGCAAACTTTGATTAGTCCATTCTTCTGGACCCATTACAGAATACGGACCCCAAGCACCACCCATTTTTTCCATTAACCCATCAGTATAAACAGGGGCTAAATTTTTCCAGTCAAATCTTGCTTTTCCACCAAAAGCCAAATTGCCAAGCCCCAAAGCATTCGTTGCTATGTTTCCTAAGTTATTTTGCCATTGTAGCAACTTTTGTCCTTTGCCGAGTGTCAGATTTACAGGACCAACTCCTAATGTTACTTTTGAAAATGGGTCTTCGCCTCTTGCCCAGTTATTACCTATTGAACTGCCTGCCGTTCCTATCATTTGATAACCGAGTTTTCCGCCAAGTTGGGCAAACGCATTTTCAGCACCCCAAGCCTTTACCATTCCAAAACCACCTGTTGCAGTCCAAGCACCGGAAGCCAAGCCTGCAACTCCCGCTTTCCACGCTCCGTCCCAACCACCGCCAGCCATCGCGTTCATTGCAATATTGATTGTTCCGCTGTTTAGCATTGAACTAACTAATCCTGCTGATTTTGTCAGAGTTCCCGCACTTGTTGTCATACTTGCTGTTGTTGCACCACCTATTGTCGCAGAAAAACCATAACCGAGAGTAGCCCCAATTATGCCGCCAGCAATCGCACCTTTCCAAGCGTCAGGTTTCCAATCCAAAAACGCCGCCGTTCCCGATTGAATAGACGCACCTGCATAAGCTCCTATTACCGCACCAATAATTACAGGCACAAACCAAACTTCGCCAGATGGATCAATATATTTTAGCGGATTATTGAGACAATAACTATACCTATTAAAACTCTGAGTGTATGTCGGGGCTTGTACGTATAGATCAGGGCTGAGCATACGCCCGATGGCAGGGTCGTAGAGGCGACCGTTCATGTTGATCAATCCGAACATATCCAAATGCTCGTGCCCCGTATAGCCACGTGTGAAGAGCGCTAACAAGTTCGCCCCATCTCGCAAAGTTGTGTTGGTGTCAAAATAAATCTGCACATTGCCAATGCCATACTTGTAACGCCGCCCCCAAGCATCGTAGCCAAAGTATTCGTAATTCACAATATCACGCTCGGATACTTTTCGCCGTTCGTATGTTGAACTATAACTAAAAGCTATTATGTTTACGGATATTGATCTCATTTTAAATCACTATTTTAAGATGTTCCATAACATACACATTTGGAACCCAAAACAAATAGTATCAATTGGGTTTTCATTTCTTTTTATACTGCTTTTTTATTTGCTCTATCTTTTCCATATACGCTTTCCAATCCGAT
>BNXT01000020.1 GCA_025999775.1 Bacteroidia bacterium
TTCAAAGATAATTCATTTAAAATCTTGCTCGCAAATGATTGAAAGTTTACCAATATATTTTCAGATGGAAGTAATAATGGCAATTCTCTTAAAAAGTTAAGTGTTACATAATTTTGCGTACTACCACTTGGGTTAGAGCGCAAATGAGATTTCACAAAATCACTTTTCAAATAAAGAAAGATATATTCAACAATATCTTTACGCTCAGAAGTTTTGAACAATCCCATATTTTTGATGGCAAAATTTATTTTTTCATAAAGAACATAACTTATTGTTCCTATTGTTCCAATCATGCTAAATAAAATATCCTGCGTTTCAACTTCACTTCGCTTATTTATTTGGATATAAGCCTCTTGACTAATGTTATATGCCTCATTCAGAGAAATATCATAGGAATTAAGGTGCATTGAAGTAACTAATGGGAATCCAACCTCAATCGGTGTTGGGGAATCATGTGTGCCATCTTTTACTGTTATTAATTCAGAAATCGCAACACGTCTCCACCCCTCCGGCACCGCCCCCATCTCTCTCTCCACCATCACCCCGCCATTCGACCGATACGCCTTCCCCTCCTCATTCGGAAATTCAAAATCCACAAACCATTGTTTGTAAATCGCCTGTGCGGTTTCTTCCAACTTTTGTATCAGGCTGTTATTGAGGGCTATGCGGTTTTGAATTTTGTTGTATTCGGCTACTATTTCTTTTTGCTTTTCAATGGACGGAACAGGTAATTGCATATTTTCAAAGGCTTTCCAAGATAAACCGCCACGAACATCTGCGTCCGTATAAAACCAAGCATTTCTATCAAATTCTTTGCGGGAAAACCACATCATTAGATACTCCGGCAGCAGAATTTCGGTATCTCTTATTTCAAAAACCTCATAAGCGGGCGAAACGATAAATGGAACTTCTTTATTTGATAATGACACAGGTATTCTGTAATCTCTGCCAACGTGCATCCGGTTGCAAGCAAATTGATTCTTACTAACGATTTTATAATTTGATAAATCCGTGCCGACAATGTTGGCTACAGACGGCATGAAAAATTTGTCAATATTGATTCCTAAAAGCGTTTCCACTTTCAAATCCTTATTCCGTTCATCCACTAACCGGATATAATCGCCGATGGGTTTATAATTCGATGGCATATTTGTCAGTTGTTTTATATCCCTGTTCGGGATGGTTGTGAGTGTAAGGAAAGTGTTTTTCCAACTTTCCATCTTTTATCATTTGTGGAAACACTTTATTTTTCATATAACTTATTGATTTGTTGACTTGCTTTGCCACAACTTCCATTTTCACATAATTGCTTTTACAAACCCTCATTATTTGTGTTTCTAACTCGTCTTTTTTCAATCGTGTTAAGGTGTCACCCTTATTGTTCGAGGTGTCACCCTTAATTTTTGAGGTGTCACCCTTATTGTTCGAGGTGTCACCCTTAATTTTCATATCTGTAACATTATCAATACTTTGCGAGGTGTCAACCTTTTTGTTGGAGGTGTCAACCTTTTCATCGGAGGTGTCAACCTTTTCTTCAGAGGTGTCAACCTTTGCGTTTATTTTATAGGTTGTCCATCGTCCGTTATTGTCCGATTCGAGGTAGCCTTCGGTGCAGAGTTTTTTTAGCAAACTTGTAATATCTGTGCGGTGTCTGTTGAGTATATATTGCAGTCGGTTATTGGAAATAGAGCCTTCTATTTGGCAGAATGATAACACGGTGAGTTCGTCCGGAGCAAGGGTATCAATATTTCCGAAAATGGCGCGAAGTTCGTCCAAAACGGCGTCCGGTATAATACTGAACATCGGTAGCGTAAGTTTTACCTTGTCGGGTTGCGATTCCAATTCGATAAACGGTTTTCGCCAATTCGATTCCTGCCATCCCACCATAATTTTATCCACACCGCTGCCTGCTTTTTCCGCACGTCCTATAAGCAAAAACATCTGTTGCAACGAAGGATTTCTGCATTCGCTTATTCCACCGGCATAGTATTGTTCAAGCGATACCAACAGTGTTCCCGGATTGGAAAAAACAAATTTTTCCGTATCCAGCCAAACGATAATATTGCCACTTAATGAGTAATCGGCGTGTACCAAAGTATTGATAAAAGCCTCTCGCAAAGCGGTATGTGTTGATGTTTCATCTACTCTTTCATCATTTTCGAGGCGAAACGGCTTGGGTAAGATAGAAGCCAGTTTTTGCCATACTTTAAGGTAAAATTGCAGCAGGTTAAATTCCCACGTTCCGTCGGGATAAATGCGGTCTGTCCAGCGTATTTGCGGGTCAAGCGACAACGTTTCTCTAAAATCGGGGAAATAATTCGGAAGTGCTTCCTGTTCTCTAAGGCTGTCTGCTTTGCCGAACATGAGCATCCCGGCAAGCGTAATGCCTTCATCTTTGGTTTTTCTGTCAATTCGATAAGCACCAATTTTCTTCAAAAGTTCCATATCGTCTAATGCGTGCCACGGGTGTCCGGGTCGAGAAGACATAAACAGTTGTCGAAATTGTTTTAAGGTGGCAGCATCCAAGTCGGCTAATGTATAGCCCATAAGTATCAAACTGTCTTTTTTCAATTCGGCTACGGAATCGGCAAGCATCCTTTTTATTTCATCATCCGTACAGCGATAATCTCCCTCGTGATTGCGCTTGTATGTATTTCCAAACGGGTTTCTGGTAAGAAAAACCGGTCTTTCGGTTCTGGATGCGTAAGGAACACGAAACACCAATAGTTGTTTCCCCTTAACCTTTATAACTTTAACATCGTCGTTGGAAAGTAGATTGCGATTTGTCGTATTCAGGTTATTGCAATCGCTCCAAAATTGTTTTTTATATGTATCAATTTGCTCATCATCCAATCCATCCACAATGATTGTATTCCCTTTTTCAGTGATGCCAAGAACGATTATTCCTGTATTGGTATTGGCAAAAGCAGAATATGTTTTCCAAAATTCTTTCGGGAAACCGCCTTGGGCAGACTTAAATTCTATTTCATTGTATTCCTTAAATGGAACTTCATTTTCTATCAATGAAAAAATAGAATACGCATCGTTCCAATCAAATATTTCTTGTTTTTTTTCCATCACAAATCAATTTTATATCCTAATTCTTTAAATACTGTCAATAAATCACCTTTCGATTGTTCTTCGGCGCGTAACAAGTCGGCAAATTCGTGTTGCAGGGATTGCATTTTCTCGTCAAAGTCAATGTTTTCGTCGCGATTCACAAATTCAATGTATTTGCTGGGAACGAGCGAAAAATCTTTTTTGGCGATTTCGTCAAATGATGCGGAATAGCAATATTCGGGAATATTTTTAATTTCCGCCGTTTGCCATGCGTGATAGGTGGCGGCAATGTCGTGTATTTGTTGGGCGTTGAATTGAATGAATTTCTTTTCAAACGGCTCGCCTGTTTGTCGTAAATCCATAAACAGGACTTCGCACTCACGTTCGCGGTAATTGCGGGTTTCGTCGCCGATGATGCGGGTTTGCGCCTTCTTGTTTTTATTTAATATCCAAAGTGTTACGCTGATATTGGTGGTGTAAAACATATCTTGCGGCAACACTAAAATGGCTTCTACCAAGTTGTTTTCAATCAGTTTGCGGCGGATTTTGTATTCGTCTCCGCCACCGCTCAAGGCACCGTTTGCCAAGATAAATCCGGCTACGCCGTTTTCCGACAGTTTGGAAACCATGTTGAGAATCCAGTCGTAATTGGCATTGCTTCGGGGCGGCACATCGTAACCTTGCCAGCGCGGGTCGTCCGTCAATTCGTCTTCTGCTCGCCAATCTTTTTGATTGAACGGCGGATTTGCCATGATAAAATCGGCTTTCAGGTCTTTGTGCCGGTCATCGGAAAAAGTGTCGGCGGCTTTTTCGCCCAAGTTTCCGGCAATGTCACGTATGGCAAGGTTCATCTTCGCCAATTTGTAGGTGGTGTTGGTGTATTCCTGCCCGTAGATGGAAACTTCCTTTTTGTTGCCGTGGTGGCTTTCAATGAATTTGACGGACTGCACAAACATACCGCCCGAACCGCAAGCAGGGTCATAGATGATGCCTTTGTAAGGCTCTATCAACTCGGCTATCAGATTGACAATGCTTTTGGGCGTGTAAAATTCGCCTTTCCCTTTGCCCTCGGCAAGCACAAACTTGGAAAGGAAATATTCATATACCCGTCCCACAATGTCCTGTGCCTTGTTTTTAAGCGTGTCTATATCATTGATGGTATCCAACAACGACGACAGTTTGGTAATATCCAAGCCCAAGCGAGAAAAATAGTTGTCGGGCAAAGCACCTTTCAATGCCTTGTTGTTTTTCTCGATATTGTGCAAGGCGGTGTCGATTTTGAGTGCAATGTCGCTCTGCTTCGACTGTTGGATAATATACGTCCAGCGCGAAGTTTCGTTCAAAAAGAATACGTTGCTCATGTTGTAGAAATCTGCCATTTCCACGTATTTGCCTTTGCCTTCGGCAATCAGTTTTTTCCGGCGTTCCTCAAATTTATCGCTTGCGAATTTCAGGAAAATCAAACCCAACACCACGTGTTTATATTCGGCAGGTTCTACGCTGCCGCGAAGTTTGTTCGCCGAATCCCAAAGGGTTTCTTCAATCGCTTTCTCTTTTTGCTCGTTTTTTGCCATGCTGTTTTTAAATTATCATATTTTCCAATAGACAAAGTTACAAATTTGTATTGTAATTTTACAACAAAGTAAAAAAACATAAATAAAATCATTTATTAAGCAAAGCAAAGAGGGTTAATATTGCGCATGAAGTTCAGTCATTGCCATTGCGATTGCGATTGAAAATACCTTCATAAATAATTTTGTTTTTATCTAATTTAAGGCTAAACAGTTGAAAGCGGTATCCGATGCCCAGCGTGAAAACATGACTTTTCATTGTGGCGTCGGCGCTGCTGTTCAACAAGTTGGCAAAACCCATCTGGTAGGCGGCATCAATATAAATACCGTTTGCAAATTCACAGCCGAGTATTGCCGCTGTGCCAAAATCCCAACGGGAAAGGGAAATTTTGCCTGTTGTTGCGTCTCTTTTGTAAAGATTGACGTTACCCGGATGGCTCGTTGCACTAAGCCCGTAGCCAATATAGGAACCGATGCCCAAAAAAACTTTCCCCCAACGATTGTTGAACTGACCAACTAAATAACCCGGCACTTCAACATTCCAATATTTGAGAGTATGCTCTGTGGCAGTCGTTCCATCACTCATACCGGAACTTCCGTAACTAAACAAGCACTCGCCTTGCAAGGCAAAATAGTCTCCGATTTCCAATTTGTCCGAACTGCCAAACGATACGCCAAAACCCGCTTTACTTTTACGTTCGGTGTTTTCCATACGGAAATTCGCTACGGCGACATTCGCTTTAAATCCTTTGCTGAATGTCAATTTTGGTTGGGCATTTACCTGTGTAAAGCCAATTGTCAGAATAACTGACAGTATCAAGATTTTTTTCATAATTCTATTGTTTTTCATATTTTTTTATATCCACCAAAACGGAAGAAGCGGCAGACGAAACACCAAGAAAAGCAAAAGATACAGCAGGATGTAGATAATTATTTTTAACATAATAATGAAGTTTAAATTTATACGTTTAATGAACACTCAAATAACTTGTTTATTTTCGGCTGAATAAACCATATCCCTATAGGGAAAATCCAGATACCAACGAACTCCAATACGTAATCATTCAACGTTACCGCTTTTTGTAACTCCGTCGTTTTCAATGCTTTGGCTATGAAATAAAAGCAATAGAATGTGAAAACTGTTGAAATCAATTGCAATGGAATGAGAACGGCAAATGTTGTAAGGCGCCATGCTCCGCCCGCCGCAATGTCTGAAAACAGGTTATAAACATACACGGACATAAACAGTTTGCAGGCAACCGAAATGAACAAGGACAGTTTAAATCTCGTCAGGTTCATTTTTATTGTTTCAGGCAGTTTTTTGTAAAGGTTTACGCCAAGCACATAAAACCAACAAAAAATGAGGGCGATTAACAACACTACCATAGTAGCGTAGTAACCCGCAACTAATTTTACCGGTATCAGTGCGACAATATCCTGCCAGACTGCCGGATTGAAGGGGAGTTCCATCAGGAACTTAATAAGGTCGCTGTTCGTTACGACCCACCCCGTTGCTACAATTTGAAAAACTACCGGAATCCCTACCAGGACGCCGAATAATTGCCAATGCTTAAGTTTTAAAAATATATTCATTTGTTTTTGTATTTTGGGTGTTGCCACCCGGTTAATAATATAAAAATTCCTGTGTTTAAAAAACAGAGTATTTGCTCTGTTTTTTGTCAAAAAAAATTATGTTTTCAATGTTTCATAAAGCCCCTCCCATAATGCTCTAATTTTTGATTTCAAGGGTCTGAAATCATTATCAATAGCGAATGTCATACTGTTGCCGTCAGGCATATAAGTAAAGAACCGCGCTAAGACCTCGTTGGGCAGGTCAGACTTTATTTCGCCTGTTGATTTTGCCATTGCAATGATTTCAATCCACGTATTCAGTTCTACACGTTGTAGTCGGATTGTCTCTTTCCGAATGTCAGGGAAATATCGCAATGCCTCAAACATAAAATAAATGAAATTGACGCCTTCGCCTTTTTTAGCATAACTTTTCACGGTATCATAAATTTTTTCCATATCAACCAACGCACTCTGAATGAAATCCCATAACGAGTTTTGAGAATGTAACTTAAAAACCTGCCCTATCATTCTTAACATATATCGATTCGCCACTTCTTTGAAAAGCAGTTCTTTATTGTCAAAATAATGGTAGAACGCACCATTTGAAAGACCTGTCGCTAAGATTATATCTTTCAATGTTACAGCCTTATAGCTTTTCTGCAGGAAAAGTAGAAAAGCCGTCTCTACTATATGTTCTTTCGTATCTTTCATAATAAAACAGAGTAATCACTCTGCAAAGGTAGGTATAATTTTTTTAATATGCAAGTTTTTTTTAATTTTTTTTTTAATAGGTGGAACTTTTGCTTGTGTACATCGCAAAGTCGTGCTGTGCTTTCAATAAGAGGGACGAAAACAAGAGAATATTTTTGGTATTACCCAATATACCGGTAAACAAAAGACTGCTTTTAGTGCCACTAACGCCGACTTTCACCCGTTTCATTTGATTCTTGTTGAACGTATCAATATAGGCGTTGATAGTGTTTTGTTCGCTAAGACAATGTTCAATGTAATCGTAGTTTCCATTGGCAATTTGAGGTATAATTAAATTGAAGAACGCCTGCATAGAGTTGACTAACGTGTCGAGTTCCTCTAATTGTACCAAACTTAGAGGCTTGTGCTTATTGTTGGTATGCGTGAACGTGATTTCTACCATTTGCGATGTAGCGCTTGCCGTTTCTTGAAGGTAGTTGACAGCTTGTACGTAGTAGTGAAAATTCTCAATTTGTTTTTCCGTAACGAGTTTGAAAATATCATTCAAATTTGCTTTCATCAACACTATTTGTCGCGACATATCCTCCATAGTTTTACGTGATGACTGTAGCAATTTAAGACTTTCGGTATGAAGCGCAGAGATAGTTGTGTCGTAAACAGTATTTAGGGATTCTAAAGATGAGCTGAGTGCAAGGGCAGTGGTGGTTGCAATAGTATCAATACTATCGCTATGGATAAGGTAGGATACATTAGTTTTCGTAAGAAACTGTTCTTTACGTTTGGTTGCTTTACGGCTTCGTAGGGAAACAAAAACCACAAGGCATAGTATGCCAACGATGGCAAAAGTGCGCCCCCAATAGATTGCCAAAGCGACGAAGGATGTTAAAGCAAAAGCGGCAATGGCAGTAACAAACCAACCGGCAATGACTGTAAACACGCCGGTGATGCGAAAAACAGCCGACTCGCGTCCCCATGCTCCATCTGATAGCGAGGTTCCCATAGCCACCATGAACGTGATATAGGTCGTCGATAAAGGCAGTTTTAACGAAGTCCCAAAAGCAATCAACGCCGCCGCAACCATCAAATTTACGGAAGCACGAAGCATGTCAAAAGTAGCATTGTTAGATAAATGATTTTTGGGTATTTTGAAGCGTTTATGAAGTTTTTTGTGCCATTTTTTAGGAGTTATACGTACAATAAATTCATCTAAACTAACGAAAATTTTTACTATCGAACGCGATAGCGGCGTTGCCCCAAAGCGCTCGTCCCCAGCATCTTGGCGTCCTAAATTGATTTCTGTCTGAATAACGTTTTTGGCTTGTTTTGAAAAATAAAGCGTTACGATCATGATAATTCCGGAGATAACCAAAATATAGGTAGGCGTGTTTGCCGCCGGTCCGTTGAGCACATCCATATTCAAAAGCATAGGATCGCTGATACCTGACGCGATAAAACTTTGATAACTATTTAATCCAGCAATCGGAACCCCAATGAAATTTACTAAATCATTACCGGCAAAAGCCATTGCCAAAGCCATAGTTCCCAATAAAACGACAAATCGAAAAACATTAACTTCGGTTAACCAATAAATAACTTGAAAAATAATGGCAGAACCCGCAAAAACAACCAACAATAACAGTGATTTATAGGTTTCTAAAAAGTGTAACGCGGCATCACTCCACAACGTAGAGCCTTTCATGCCTTTAAAAACCAAAAAATATACAATCAACGAAAAACACAAGCCACACCACAAACCTCCAAAATACAGCATCGTTTTTTTCAACTTAAATGTGAATGTCAAACGGGCAATATACTGGATGAGCGCTCCAAAAACAAAACCTATGATGACGGACGCAAAAATACTGAAAATGATGGCAAAAGCTTTGGACGAATTGATATAGGAACCTAAATCGAGAATAGTTATATCCGGCGATTGTACAATTTTGATAATGGCTATCGTAACCGCAGCGCCGAGAAGCTCAAAAATCAATGAAACGGTGGAGGAAGTTGGTAACCCAAAAGTATTGAATAAATCTAATAATAACACATTCGTAATCATTACCGATAGAAAGATAATCATGATTTCATAAAAAGAGAACATCTCAGGATGAAAAAACCCATTCCGAGCGATATCTATCATTCCGTCTGAAAAGGAAGCGCCTAATAAAATACCAATACTGGCAATGAATACCACCGTACGAAAAGATGCCGCCTTAGAACCTACGGATGAATTGAGAAAATTCACCGCATCATTGCTAACACCAACAATGAGGTTAGAAATGGTAAGTAAAAACAATAAACAAACAATAATAAGATAATAATCCATGTGTGAGTAATCTATGCGTGAGTTTAGACCTCACAAAGGTACAATTTTTTTTTTATTTTTCTTGTGTTTTGGGTTAAAAAGATTTATCCGATTTTTACGATAGTGTATCTTTTGAAAAATAAAGTATCTTCTTTGTTTCAAAGAACTCTTCGGTGAAAAAATCATGTATATTATACAATCGGATATGCTTCTGAAATCCCTTGATTTCTTCGGTTAAATCTCCTCCTTTAAGACATAGTATTCCATTGGGTAGCGTATTTTTGGAGTGGGGCGCTATATTTTTTCCTACCCACCTGTAAAATGTCGGGAAATCTGTAACGGCACGACTTACGATGAAATCGTAGGTTGTTGTTATCTGTTCGGCGCGTGCTTGTTCCGCTGTTACATTCGACAGTCCTAAATCCGATGCTATCGCTTGTACGACCTTGATTTTTTTAGCTATAGCGTCCACTAAATGAAACTGACATTCAGGAAACATAATAGCCAAAGGGATACCGGGGAATCCGCCACCGGTACCAACATCCAAGATAGAGGTATTGGGCTTAAACTGTATTAGTTTAGCGATAGCTAACGAATGTAGTATATGCCGAACTATCAATTCATCAATATCTTTTCGAGAAATCACATTTATTTTAGCGTTCCACTCAGCGTATAATTTCGGAAGGCGTTCAAATTGTTGGTACGCCTTATCGGCTCCACATATATTCCGGATATGGTGATGGAGCATCATCTTTGGGCAATTCTTTTTTCGTTTCAATAAACCCTTTTTTTCCTATGCGTGTTTTATTGAGAGCCACAGTAAGACCTGCTTGAACACCTGCTGTACGCATATTGAGTACATTGATGGAGTTAACCTTGTCCACAACGAGGAAGAACTGCAATGATCCTGCCACCGTAGCTAAAATGCCGGCGCCCAAATTGATAAATCGCGAATTGATAATAGAGTTATTTACCGTTACGGAAAAAGTCTCACTTACTTGGCGTGTATAAGCCACTGTGAGCGTACTTATTTTATAATCGCCGCCCCTATAACGCCACATACATCCAATCTGATCCACCGGCGTTACGTCCAAAAATCCGCTCAAATTAAAGGATGGCGTTAAAGTTCTTGTGTAACTATCACAAGCTTCATTTTGCAATGAGAGATAGTCCAGCAATGAATCCTTCAACGTTAAGAATGTATTGGCAAGGTTTAAGCTATCATTAAAAACAAGATTCTTCAAATCTTCTACACCCTTAAAGACGTATGGTTTTGAATGTATTGAAGACAATTTACGCGTATCCGCAGCCCAACGAATAAATCCTAAATCGTTGATACTAAGCCCCACCATGAACTTGTTTGAGAATCTGTACGTAGCGCCCACATCAAGACCGGCTCCCAAATTACCAAACGGATTGGAAGGCATTACAAATTTGAAATTTCTAATAATCTCTACCAAACCCTCTTCAGGCTGTTTTCCTAAAGACCCATAAATCTCCACATTAGGCTGAATATAGTAAGTATAAGGCGTTACCTCAGGGTCTGTACCATCATCAATGGTTAAGCCAACGTCTGATTTTTTCATGTAAAGATTATACAGTCCAAATAAAACTTTTGGACGGAATCCTAATGTTAGATATTTATTCACAATCACAGAGTATCCAAGGGCTGCCGATATGTAACTATTAACATCTATTTTGTTACCGGATAATGCGTCTTCCGTTTGATCCAAGTAAGCTCCCGGACCGTTGAGCACAAAGCCAGCTGATCGCTTTTGTAATATCACATTTGCTTCAGCTTGCACGTCAATGTTCAACGTGAAATAATGACGATCCTTTATTTGCATGCCAAAACCCAATACCTCAAGTTTTGCCTCAACGCCAATAACGTTATTATTGGACATATTGCTAACAATTTTGTGTAAATCAAGGTACGCCACCGTATCGTCCATATTATACACTGCGTTATTGAGGGAAATAACATTATTATTAGCTCGCGCCTGTATATTTGAAACTCCGGGTATCCCTATGACATTTTTATAGGGGGTATTGTATGCGGGGTTATAGCTTTTTTGTTGGAAGCTTCCGGGCAAGAAATTAGTGGTTGTACCATTTTGGGTGAACGCCTCCAAAGCGACAATCAACAATAGCGTTAGCGATACTATTTTAACAATTCTTTGCATCATTTACCTAATGAAAAATTCAAATTAATCATTTGGGCAACGATATCCGCGGACGCCTTCATGCGTGCACCCAATTGCAATCGAAGATGCCCTTCTTCAAATTCATCCTGATAAATATTAACCATTTGATTCTTATAGTCACTCGTGTTCAGAACCGACTTCACCACCATTAGGCGGGTATTGACCAAATGTTCTATCTGTTCTTTGTGCATTACAATTTCCGTTTGAGAAATAACTTTCCGTATGACATGACCTGTTGCCCTATCTACTTCTGCGCCTTTCAACGAAGCCATCGTAATAGAATCCAATACTGCCGAATCAGAGTCTAACAAATAGAGCATCATCGAAGCTTCAAAAGGAAAGCCATTGTGTATATTGGCTTTGAGAATAAACAGCTCTATGCCTTCTGCTTGTGGCAATCCCGAAAAATTGAATGTATCCATTAATACTAACCCGCCTAAGCTTAAGCGCATCGGAATGTCCATAGTAAAGGCAAAGCGCACATCGTCATCGTAAGAAATAACGTTTCGTATAGTTCGGTCGTTACCCCTATTGCATATAACGTTAAAGAAGTAATCAGCGTTGTCAATGGTATAGGCTGTATTTCCATTGACAAGATGCTGAATCTCTTTTGAAAAAGTCGTGTCAGCGTAAGTTTTTTCTCCAACTTTTATCGGGTACGGTATATCCGTTTCAATAGCTAATGAATCGCTCGTAGCACTAAGATCATTGCTATATACATGTAAAGCCCCTGTTACAAATATTGGTAACTGAAAACTATTAGAAAAAGACAATGACATTAAAACCTTATCTAATTCCAAAGAAGTGCGATCCATGAATCGCTTAAAAAGCCCTGTCTGCCCTCCGTTCAGTTGAAACGCTATAGGTTGTATAGCCGTTGTATCAACAATATAACCGGATAACGTCTTAGTCTGTAAGTCTTCAAATTTGCAATTCATGTTGATCGTAACATTCTGTGGGGCGGCAAAATATCGGAATGCCATTGCTGTTAGCTCAACGGTGAAGTCCACATAATTTACGCCGCGAATATCAAATCTATCAGAGCATATACGATAGCCGGCTAAGGAAACCGTTGTTTGTGCTGTTTGACCTCCGAAAGTCGAACTGGGCGCTTCCATGTACAACTCTAAATCATTTCCATTTTCGTCAATAACATCGTTACTGGTTATTTTCACTTTATAACCGCTTAACATGCTGCTGCCCGGATTTATAAAGAAATCAAGTTGTCCGGCTAATAAAGAAATCGTATCAAACTCATAGTAAACAGAATCAGCGCCACCCAGACCATCAGATCTCTTGCCCAGTTGAGTCTCCATAGGATAAGTAAAAATTATCGAATCACCCATCTCAGTGTATCTTGGTATCGTTATCGAATAGGCGTCAAACGTAAGGTATTGCGTTGGCAAGTCAATGTCCAACGATAGGGCATTAAACGTAAATTCGTCTTCATAAATCAAATGCAGTAATCCGTCATCATCCGTACGAGTCATCTGCACTGATGAGAGAGCATAGCCCATATCCATATCAGCGTCAATCAAAGGCAAGACAACATCATACGCAGATCTGTTACCAATAGTAACACGATTAAATGACATAGCGCCATCCTTGAGGCAAGACACCGTTACCATCAAAAGGAATAAAATACTAATTATCAGTCGATTATACTTTTTCATCTGATTTTATTTTGGCAAAGTTACAAAATTTTATGAAATCTACCAAAT
>BNXT01000021.1 GCA_025999775.1 Bacteroidia bacterium
ATAATACGTTTCCTTATAATAAAAATTTTTACATGTATGTCTTGGACAAAAATGATGCGGGCGACTTTGTGCAGATGTATGATGAAACAGGAAAGTACCCATTTCACTTTGATGCCCGAATTGAACCATTTGAAAATAGCGCAAGTCTGAAGGGAACGATGGTCATGAACATTAAAGAATCTAATTTAGAATTTTTGAAAATGTATAGCAAGCATAAACGCGTGAAGTTTGAGATGGTTATGTATGATATTGATTTGGTCAAAAGCAACGTTGTAACAACAGAAGAAATTAGGCTGGATTTATGAAAGATCGTGGGCTATCACGGAGAAAGATTGATATTATTATCATCGTAGCATTAGTGTTTAGCGTATTTGTGTTACGATTATTTTATTTGCAAGTAATTGATGAAAGTTATCAAGTTATGGCAAATAACAACGCCTTTCGGAATGTTGTTCAATACCCTACGCGCGGGCTGATTTACGATCGAAATGGGGAACTCATCGTGTATAATGAAGCGTTCTATGATTTAATGGTCATTCCGGGACAAGTCAAGGCTTTTGATACTGCTGAATTTGCACAATTGATTCAATTATCTGTGCCGGAATGTAAAAAACGTTTGGCTGCGGCTAAAATCCATTCTCGCTATGCGCCTTCGGTATTTGAAAAACAAATTTCAAAAGAAACGTATGGACGATTACAGGAACGATTGTATAAATATCGTGGTTTTTATGCACAGATACGAACGCTTCGTAAGTACCCTAAATCAGTGGCTGCACATGTACTGGGCTATGTCGGGGAAGTAAGCCCCAGCATGATAGAAAAAGATGTGTATTACAAGCAAGGTGATTATATTGGGATGAGTGGCTTGGAGAATTTCTATGAAAACCAATTACGCGGTCAAAAAGGTCAAAAAATTCAAATTGTGGATGTCAAGAGTCAAGACAAAGGCTCTTACATGGATGGTAAATATGATGTTTACGCTGTTCCCGGACAGAATTTATACAGCACGTTGGATTTGTCCCTGCAAGAATTGGCAGAACAGTTGATGCAGGGTAAGCGAGGTAGCGTGATAGCTATCGAACCTGCCACCGGAGAGATATTGGCATTGGTAAGCGCTCCTACGTATGACCCCAATCTTTTGGTCGGACGCGAACGTAGCTCGAACTATCATAACTTACTCAATGATCCTCAAAAACCTTTGTTTGATAGAGCCTTGATGGCACAATATCCACCCGGATCCGTATTCAAATTACCCCAAGCGTTAATAGCGCTCAAACATCATGTCATCACTGAAAATACAGGTTTTCATTGTGATAAATCATTAGTCGGTTGCCACAACCATCCGGACGCAACCAATTTACGGGAAGGTGTGAAAATGTCGTGCAACCCCTATTTCCAACAGGTATATCGTAGAATGATCATGCAAAACATTGACCCCAACCGCTTTATTGATAGCAGAAAAGGATTAGCAATGTGGGAACAAGACATCCTTTCGTTCGGATTTGGTAGCCGTTTAGAGATAGACTTGCCGAACACGAAATCAGGTTTGATACCCAATGTTGTCTATTATGATAAGATATATGGCGAAAATCAATGGGCGTTTAGCAACTTTCGTTCGGTGAGTATAGGACAAGGCGAGGTTCTATTGATACCTCTTCAAATGGCTAATCTTGCGGCTATCATGGCTAATCGCGGCTTTTATGTTACACCCCATTTGTGCCGAAAAATAGGCGATAACATTCCCAATGACGAGTATGCGAAAATACATCTCACAACGGTGGATTCATCCTATTTTAAAGAGGTGGTCAATGGTATGTATGATGCTGTGTATGCACCGGGTGGCACCGCCCATCGAGCGCAAGTAGAGAATATTACTGTGTGCGGAAAAACCGGTACCGCCGAAAATCCGCACGGTAAAGACCATGCAGTGTTCATTGCCTTTGCTCCTAAGGATGACCCGAAAATAGCTATCTCAGTGATTATTGAAAACAGCGGCTTTGGCGGTACGTGGGCTTCCCCGATAGCGAGTTTACTCATCGAACAGTATTTTACAGGCGAAGTGAAGCGGGTTCAGATGAAACAACAAATGCAAGAAATATCTTTTATGAACGAAATTAAACCATGAACAATGACTATCGTATAGCAAAAAACATGGACGTGTGGTTGATTCTCGTCTACGTCGTGTTGGTCATCTGCGGATGGTTTAATATCTACGCAACGGTCAATACCGACCAACAGGCGAGTATATTCAACGTATCGCAAATATACGGTAAACAAATGATATTCATCATTATGGCGTTTGTCATAGCAGCTATCATTTTGTTAGTAGATATGCGGTTTTTCATGAATATGTCATATATCTTTTACGCCATTGTGCTTGTATTGCTTGTGGCAGTAACTTTGTTCGGTACCAAAATATCCGGTGCACGCTCGTGGTTCACCTTTGGCGGCTTTTCCATTCAACCATCGGAATTTGCAAAGTTTACCACGTGTTTGGCTTTGGCTAAGTATTTGAGTACCAGCGTAGTTGTGTTAAAAGATATACGTTCACAGTTAATAGCGATGTTCATAATGTTATTTCCGGCAACTCTCATTTTATTGCAACCGGATATGGGGTCGGCGATGATATTTGGATGCTTTATATTAGCGCTCTATCGAGAAGGTCTCCCTGCAATCTATTTGTGGGTCATCTTCTTTGCCGCGGTATTGTTCGTGGCGGCGCTATTGGTACAGTGGTATATTATCTTGATTGTGCTTGCCATCGCCGTTAGTTTATTGATATTCATCAATAAACGGACATTTAAAAATATTGCCATGGCGCTGTTACTCTTTTTGGGAGCAGCCGCATACACCTACTCGGCAGATTATGCGTTTCAAAAGTTACAAACACATCAACAAGACCGTATAAAAATCTTATTTGCACAAGAAATAGATACGCAAGGCGTGGGCTATAATGTGAGTCAGTCTAAAATTGCCATTGGATCCGGTGGCTGGACGGGTAAAGGATTTATGCAAGGTACGCAGACGAAATACAATTTTGTGCCGGAGCAAAGTACGGATTTTATTTTTTGTACCATCGGAGAAGAATGGGGTTTTGTCGGATCGGTTCTACTATTGGTACTGTTTTTTATTCTGATACAACGAATCGTAGCTTTGGCTGAGCAGTCGCGTAATAAATTTTCTCGCATCTATGGTTACGGCTTGGCATCGTTGTTGTTTTTTCAAGTGTTTATTAACGTTGGCATGACTATCGGTTTATTGCCCGTAATTGGTATTCCGTTGCCTTTCTTTAGTTATGGCGGTTCTTCGTTATGGACATATACCATCATGCTCTTTGTGTTTATCAAGCAAAGCGCCTCTAAGAGTATGTTTTAGCGTTGATTGCCTTTCGACTGTACAAGTTCAATAAAGGTTTGTCCGCGGTGCTCAAAATTTTTAAAACTATCGTAGCTGGCGGCAGCCGGAGACAATAAGCAAGCATGACCGGCAGTGGTAACATGATAGGCTATATCAACAACTTGTGTGTAATCCGTAGCATCAAAAAACTGCACGAAATCATTTTGTATCTGCGGATTGTTAATAATCTCGTCAATCCACAAATTACGGATGCGTTTGCCGGATTCGCCAACAAAAATAATGTTTTCAATGGGATTCATAATCAGAAAATCAATCAAAGAGGTGTAGTCAATACCTCTGTCAAATCCCCCAAGAATGAGTGTTTGTACGGTTTTTATGCTGCGTAATGCGGCGATGGTCGCTTCCGGTATTGTGGAAATGGAATCGTTGTAGAATTGAATACCGGCATAGTCGCCGATGTACTGCATACGATGGGGAAGCGGTTCAAAATCTGCTATAGCCGAGAACATTGTAGGCTGGTCAACGTTAAGAACATCGCACACGCCCATGGACATCATGATGTTTATGAGATTGTGCGTACCTTGTAAAAGGCGTTCAGAGGTACAATCGTAGTACGCCTTGCCATCGCGATAAATCCAATCATTGTGCAAAGAATAGCCGCTTTCTAAACGCTGCGAAATACTTACAGGCACACGATGACGTTGTAGCTGGGCGCTGTTCCATAAGCCCTGTAATAGCGGTTGGTCAACATTCATAACTAAATAATCATTTTCGTTCTGAAAGCGCGTGATGTTCCACTTAGCCTGTTGATAAGCGCCATACGAGGTATAATGGTCAAGATGTTCTTGAAAGATATTGAGCAGTACCGCAATGTGTGGCGCATGATGTACAAATTCTAATTGATGCGATGAGAGTTCAAAAACAATTTTGGTATCCTTGTTTATTTGGTCATAGAAATCGAAAGGCGGCAAACCGATATTACCCACCAAAAGCACGTTGTCGCTCTGTTTTTTGAGAATATGATAAATAAGCGAAGATGTTGTACTTTTCCCTTTGGTACCTGTAATTCCGATGGTTTGTGACCCAAATTCAGCCAAAAATAAATCCGCTTGTGAAGTGATACGCGGGTCTTTGAGTAAGAGCGGATGATGAGCTAACGAAATACCGGGTGTTTTGATAATCCTATCATAAGGTTCTAACGCTTGGAGATAGTTATCGCCAAGATGAAACTGTAACAAGTCATCATTGAGTACGGCGGGGTCATCACGCAGAGCCGTGTTTTGGTCGGCAATAGTAATGTGCATTTGTGGATAACGCTTGCGTAGATGTCGGTAGGTCGAACGCCCTTCTCTCCCGAAACCTAAGATGAGAACATGTTTACAATTATTCATGGTGATGGTAGTTTAGAAATTGAGAAGATAAACAGTGATGCTCCGAAAACTCGGTTGTTAAGTCAATAGGGGAGAGCGTGTATAGCGGTTTTGTCTTGAAGTATTGAACCAAGCAACTATCGTTGTCGTTGAACCGTTGAATATAGAGGTTCAGCGCATTGCAGACTTCATTGACCGTTCCCACACATTCAAAGGGTTTAACCGCACGAAGACCGGTCAACTGCTCAAATTCGGGTTGTAAGCTCGAATTATTCAAGAGATTTTCACCAAAGATAGCCTGCAATGAACGTGGCGGTATGAAAGGCGATAAAATGATGTAGGCAAACAAGCATTTGGCACAGTGACAGCACCACATATCGTCCTTAGAACCAACATTGCAACTACGGAAAACATCGTGATAGGCAGAAAATGAAGCAAAATACTTGGCTATAGTAAGCTCGTTTAATGGACGTAAAAAACTGAAATAATCAATGTCTTCATTGATGTAGGTATGTACATAGTTGCGAAAATCAATTTCAAATTCTACCGATTTGGAATATTGGTGATTGACTCCGGTAACAGGGTCGGTAGCTTCGTTGGCGCTGGATTCATTGGACAAGGCGATGTGTTTTTTACCTGTTATTGCAGCACAAAGCAGGGTTACAAAGGCGAGTAGGGCAGAAAACGGCGTATGACCGTTCAGCAACCCTTGGGCATTGAGAGCTAACAAACGCTTATCAAGAGTACGCCGAACCTCAATGACTTCTGTTTCCTTAAATCCCGCTATTTTAGCACAGTTAAGACTTGCTCCACGCGGATTGACAATCATCGGCAAGGGTTTTAACGCTACATCACGCAGCAGTTCTAAGGTTACTACCGAATCTTTACCCCCGCCAACAGGGATGATGACCTCGTCGGATAGCGACAATACGAATTTTGAAAAAGGTTTACCATCCGCACGGATGTTCATAAACTCATCCACCGTAGTCTTAATGTTGTTGGTATAAAAAAATTCACCTAACCCATTGAAATAGAGTTTTTTCCACCATTGGATAGCGGCTTTATCTAAGGCAATAGGTTTGATGTGGATATTTGGAGAACAGGTGGACTTCCAATAACTTATGAGTTCAATCAGTCCGATATGGGCGACAAGCGTGTCCATTTGCTCGGTACTCAAACGGTCAAACGCATAAAACGGACGTTGAGGAAGAAAAAGCGTAGGCTCAAAGTGAGTCAACGTCGGAATGTGAAAATCAAAACTAATATGCAAGCCATCAGATTGAATATCCCATTGATAGGCTTCAAAAATGAAGTCAGGATAGTCGGCACGGAGCGTTTTAAAGGTGTTAGAGTGGATATTCATACTACAAGCAAAAAACGTGCCGAAGTTACGAAAAAATTTATTAACAATCAATAAAATTTTTGTGAATAAAAATGAATACTATGCTAAAAGCGCTGTGAACACAAGCATTAACAATTTATCAACAAGAAGTGTTGATAAATTGAGCGCTATCAATCCCTCAAAATTTAGTATCTTTGCCGTCCAATATAAAAATACTACATGATGGATGATATATCATTGGACAGACAAATAAGCGTAAACGAGGTTCTACTTGGTCAATCGGAGAGTACCGTTTATGACAAGCTACAGCAACAACGTATTGAACCTGATGCGGTGCCTGACGTATTTCAACAAACGCCAACCACTAAGACTATGGAGAACGAGGATAAAGAATTAAAACCATACGATCACAAACTAATATTAGAGCACGCTACGCAGTACTTCAATGGCAATACCTTAGCAGCGAGTGTGTGGGTGGACAAGTATGCCATGAAAGATAGCCAGAATAATGTCTATGAGCTTACGCCGGATGATATGCACCATCGTTTGGCGCGGGAATTTGCGCGAATAGAGGCTAAATATCCAAACCCAATGAGTGAAGAAACCATCTTCAATCTTATGCAAGGATTCCGATACATCATTCCGCAGGGTTCTCCAATGGCGGGCATTGGTAACGAATTTCAAATAGCATCGTTGTCAAACTGTTTTGTGATAGGGAATGGCGGTGATTCGGATTCGTATGGCGGCATCATGAAGATTGATCAGGAGCAGGTTCAATTGATGAAACGTCGTGGAGGTGTAGGACACGACTTGTCGCATATACGCCCCAAAGGTACGTCGGTTAAAAATAGTGCGCTGACTTCCACAGGTATTGTTCCGTTTATGGATAGGTATTCTCATTCCACAAGGGAAGTGGCACAAGACGGTCGCCGCGGCGCTCTGATGCTCTCAATCTCCGTCAAACATCCCGAAGTAGAAAGTTTTATTGATGCCAAACTGTCCGAAGGAAAAGTAACAGGCGCTAACGTTTCTGTGAAAATCACCGACGAATTTATGACTAAAATGCTGGCAGGCGAAAAATTTGTGCAAACCTATCCTATTCACTCCGACAATCCTGTTTATACACAAGAAATAGACCCTAAAAAACTGTGGAATAAAATTATTCATAACGCATGGCAATCGGCAGAACCTGGCGTCTTGTTTTGGGATACTATTACCCGCGAATCAGTGGCTGATTGCTACGCTAATTGGGGCTTTCGGACAATATCCACAAATCCTTGCGGCGAAATACCGCTCTGTGCGTATGATAGTTGTCGATTGATAGCTATCAACCTTTATTCCTACGTTAAAGAGCCGTTTACGCCAAATGCACAATTCGATTTCGATCTGTTCCGTGCCCATGTACGCTCTGCTCAACGCATGATGGACGATCTTGTTGACCTCGAACTTGAGCATATTGACCGTATATTAGATAAAATTGACGCTGACCCAGAAGAAGAAGAAATTAAACGAACGGAACGTTTGTTGTGGATGAACATCAAGAAGAAGAGTATGGAGGGTCGTCGCACAGGGCTTGGCATTACGGCAGAAGGCGATATGATAGCGGCTTTGGGCTTACGTTATGGCACGGACGAAGCTACCGATTTCTCCGTGAATGTTCATAAGATATTGGCAATCAATGCTTATGCCTCTTCGGTGGAAATGGCGAAAGAACGTGGCGCTTTTCCGGTGTATAGAACAGAACAAGAAGTGAATAATCCGTTTATTAACCGGTTGAAAGAAGCGTCGCCTGAGATGTACGAAGAAATGACGCAGTATGGTCGTCGCAATATTGCACTACTGACGATAGCGCCAACAGGTAGCGTAAGTATTTGTACACAAACCTCATCGGGCATCGAACCGGTGTTTATGCTATACTACAAACGACGCAGAAAAGTCAACCCAAACGATAAAAACGTCAAAGTAACCGATGTCGATGAAGTGGGAGACGCATGGCAAGAATACAATATCGTTCATCCGCATTTTGAAACATGGCTCATTCAGAATGGTTATGATTTAGATGAAGTTAAAGAGATGTCAGCGGAAAACTTGCAAGCCCTTATCGCTAAATCACCGTATTACAAAGCGACCTCCAGCGATATAGACTGGGTAAGTAAAGTAAAAATGCAGGGCGCTGTACAAAAATGGGTGGATCATTCCATCAGCGTAACCGTGAACCTACCGGCGGATACAAAAGAGGACTTGGTAAGCCAAATATACCAAACTGCTTGGGAAACAGGTTGCAAAGGGATGACGATCTACCGTGAAGGCTCTCGTAGCGGCGTATTGGTGGCTAAAACCGAACAGGACAAAGCGGCTAAGCCAACCGTTGCTACTATGCCCTCGCGTCCCATATCGCTTAAAGCCGATGTCGTTCGTTTTCAGAATGATTACGAGAAATGGATAGCTGTGGTGGGTATTCACAATGACCGTCCGTACGAGATTTTTACCGGTAAAGCCGAAGAATTTCAAGTCCCGCTTTATGTTACAGAAGGCAATGTCGTGAAAGTTAAGGAAGAGGATGGCACTACGCGTTACGACTTTAAATACAAAGATAAAGCCGGCTATTCCGTCAATATGGAAGCGCTATCCCGAACGTTTGATGAGAGCTATTGGAACTACGCTATTTTAATCTCCGGTATTCTGCGCTTCGGCGTGATGCCTATTACCGAAACCGTCAACTTGATTGCCGATTTGAGACTTGGCTCAGATAATATCAATACATGGAAAAATGGGGTCGTTAGAGCGCTCAAACGTTATATTCCGGATGGCACTATCGCTGAAAAAGTAGAGTGTCCGGAATGTCACGAACATACGGTGATATATAAAGAAGGCTGCATGGTGTGTATTAATTGCGGACACTCGAAGTGCGGATGAGGCTATGAAACGCTATCATTTCATAGCTATCGGCGGTAGCGCCATGCATAATCTCGCCATTGCGCTGCATCTGAAAGGGTGTAAAGTTACAGGCTCCGATGATGAAATCTTTGATCCTGCAAAATCTCGTTTACAAAAGTATGGCATATTACCCGATAGGATAGGCTGGCAGCCGGAGTTGATAAACACGGAGCTGGATGCCGTGATATTAGGGATGCACGCAAGGGCTGATAATCCGGAACTTTTGAGGGCGTTGGAACTTGGTATTCGCGTATTTTCGTATCCGGAATTCTTGTATGAACAATCAAGGAACAAAACGCGTATCGTGATAGGGGGGAGCCATGGCAAAACGACCGTTACAGCTATGATATTGCACGTGTTATACCATGTCCGTAAATCGTGCGACTATATGGTGGGCGCTCAATTAGAGGGCTTTGAGGTGATGGTTAAACTGTCGGAAGACGCTCCGATGATGGTCATAGAAGGTGATGAATATCTGACATCCCCCATTGACCCGCGCCCGAAATTTCACGTTTACAAACCGGATATCGCATTGATTAACGGAATTGCTTGGGATCATGTCAATGTCTTTCCGTCATTTGATAGTTATGTGGAGCAATTTAGATTATTTGCAGACCAAATAACGCCGAATGGCGCTTTGGTTTACTACAGCGGTGATGACCAGATAGTACGTATAGCACGGCAAGTGAGACCGGATATAAAGCTTGTACCATATCAATTACCGTCTTATAATATCCTAAACGGTCGTACGCATTTGATAACTGAAAATCATACGTACCCATTGCAGGTTTTTGGGAAACATAATTTGCAGAATATCTGCGGCGCATGGGCAGTGTGCAAACTTGTAGGTGTTACGGATACGGAATTCTTGGAAGCAATAAGCTTGTTTAAAGGCGCTTCTAAACGATTGGAATTGGTTCGAGAATCCGCTAATTCTTCGGTATTCAAGGATTTTGCACATTCGCCGTCCAAACTTAAAGCGACGGTTACCGCCGTCAAAGAACAATTTCCGGACAGAACCTTAGTTGCTTGTATGGAATTGCATACGTTTAGTAGTCTGACAGCCTCGTTTTTGAACGAGTACAAAGGCGCATTTGATAGGACGGACGAGGCTATCGTGTATTTTAATCCGCACGCTATTGCCCATAAAAAATTACCGGAATTAACCGTGGATACAGTTAGAAACGCTTTTGATAGACCCGATATTCGCGTATTTGATGATAGTGCGGCTTTACAGCACTATTTACAAGCTAAATCGTGGAATAACACCAATCTTTTACTGATGAGTTCCGGAAATTTTGACGGACTGCAATTGTAGTACTAACGACTACTGATTAACGATAGCCATCGTTGCGATTCCCGCTCCCACGAGAAATGATTTTGTACAAAGTGTTGTCCGTTGGACTGTAGTAGCCGATACAAGTCTTCTTGCTGCAAGAGACGTTGTATTTGAATCTGAAATTCGTTTGCTGTTTGCGCTAACAATATATCCCGATCGGGTGTTGCCAGCAAGGCTTGATTTGCCAACGGCGTGGTAACGCAAGGCAACAGCATAGTCATTGCCTCTAAGAGTTTATTTTGAAGCCCTGAACCGGACATCATTGGCGCTACAAATAGCTTTGAGCTATTGTATGCCGTGCGAATATCGTAGGGCGAATCCCATACCTCAATATGCGGTGATGCTAAGGCGCAAACGCTCTTTGTTGGGTTAAAACCTGCTATCAATACCGATAAATTGGGGTTCTGTTGCAGCAAACGCGGTACTATCTGTCGCACTAAAAAGTGTAGAGCTTCAATATTTGGCGGATACGTCAAATTCCCAACAAACAGCAAATCATAGCGTTTTTTTACCGTTGTTGTCGGCGTGAAATACGTCGAATCAATGCCGTTGCGCACAACGATAATGTGTTCTCTTTGTGGATGTTGTATAGCGGATCTATCATGTTCTGAAATGATTAATTTAAAATCAAAAACATCAAAAAACAGTGTCTCGGCTTGCTGAAGTTTACGAAACTCGTAAAAAAACAGCGCTTTCCGTAATCCTTTGCTTTGCTTGTAACGACGCTGCATCCCCATGGAGAACGCATCCTGATAATCTAATGTTTTTGGGACATCAAACAATTGGGCATACGGAGCAGTACGCAGTAACTGACAAAAAACATGATCGGGGTGCACGCTTTCCGCCCATTGTCGCAATTGATGTTTAGCTTTTTTGAACACAAAAAAACTAAATTGCAAAGGTTTTCCGGAGAGTAAATTGCCGAACACATTCCAAAGAATCGAGAACCATATAGGCTGAAAGAAGCGTATTTCCTTGCAATAGCGATGCACTTCTTCCAATTGTTCGGGGGACGGTTTTTTGCGAGTTATGCAAAACAAATAAATCTCATGGTATTGAGCAGTCTGTCGAATAATATTATACGCACGCAACCTATCGCCTTTATGCAAAGGGTAAGGGAAACGCGGTAATATCATAAGGATTTTCATTGACGATGAAACATGTTTCCGAACCATCGTTTCCAGACCTCAGCATCCATGAAAGCCGCATCCGTAGTGGCTTTAATCATTAAAAACAAGCCTATGGGCAGAAATACGATAGCGCTTGTCCACATACCTCTCCATGGCGATAAATCGGTTGTAATGATAGATTTTTCGCAAATGATGGATAGCACGTAAAATGCGGTAAACAATAAGATTGAAACCACCACCGGCATTCCAAAGCCGCCCTTGCGAATAATAGCCCCCAAAGGCGCTCCTACTAAAAATAAGACCAAACAAGTGAAGGGTATGGAATATTTTCGGTGCCATTCAATCTCAAAAATATCAATACTCGTGCGGCGCGCATTAAGATCGGAGCTGTAGTACTGTATGTCATTCCGTAAATTGTTAGCGCCCTCGAAAGCATGAGATGCTATGATAGTGTTGGTATCCATATTGAATACAACCTTATCCGACACTTTACGCTCTGTAGTATCATGATAATATAACGAATAAAAATTATAGCGTGACGTCAACAAACGCGTTATCTCTGTGGCACGACGTTCATAGTATAGACAAAACGTGTCTATCTGACGCTGCAACGAAGCGATAGTCATCATCTTGTAATGATTGGAAAATAAAGCATCATCACTTTCTTGAAATTGGAATTCCGACAAGTCAAACTTGATCTTCTGTTCTTCAAATCGCACGCGTGAAAACGGGCGTTTGGCACGATTTTGAACCTCTTTCAAGTCTTCCGTGTAAGAGTAACCATCCCACAAGGTAAATACCAAATATTGACCATCTTTAGACATTTGCATGCAACCATCTTTAGCGATACTCATGCGAACGTTACCTAAATTTTCCGTATGGTCGTAAATTTGAATATCGTGAACCGTTTTGCCATCGCTGTCTTTTTTCCCTACACGCAATACATAGCCATCAAGTTGGGTATAATATTCACCCTCGTTGATATTCAATGCTGGTTTTTTCGTTTGAATATCGTGCAACATCGTACGGTATTTCTTGAATGCGTACGGATAAACATTGTTAGCGAAGATAAAGCTCACAACAGCAATGCCGATAACAAACAATACTAACGGTCGCATCATTTTTTGTAACGAGATGCCGGCTGCTTTGGCTGCCACTAACTCATAGCGTTCGCCCAAATTACCAAAGGTCATCAATGATGCCAATAGTACCGTAAGCGGCAATGCCATAGGTACCAGCGTTAAGGTGGCATAATAGAGAAAATTAATGACGATGACCAAGTCAAGCCCTTTGCCCATCAAATCATCCACATATTTCCACAAAAACTGCATCAACAGTACCAACATCGAAATAGCAAACGTTACGATGAGCGGACCTAAAAAGGCTTTAACGACTAATTTATGAATTTTTTTCATCCAAATGTTTGAGTTGGTTTTCTATGATGGCGATCCTATTTTCAGTATCGCTTTGTTTTTTACGTTCGAGAACTACGACTTGCGCCGGAGCGCTATTCAC
>BNXT01000022.1 GCA_025999775.1 Bacteroidia bacterium
CAAATACTTTATACACAAATGACAATTTGTTTATACTGCATGGATTGGACAGCAATTTGGTGGATTTGATATATTTAGACCCGCCGTTTAATTCCAAGCGGATTTATTCTGCACCGATAGGCAGCAAGGCAGCAGGCGCAAGTTTCAAAGATATGTGGACGTGGGAAGATGTGAATGAACATTATCTAAATACGTTGGCTAAAAATTATCCGGCGCTGACCAACTATATTGCTTCTATTGGCGTCATTCACAGCAAAGCGATGTCGGCGTATTTAACCTATATGGCGCAACGTATCATCGAGATGCACCGTATTTTGAAAGATACCGGCAGTTTGTATTTGCATTGCGACCCCACGGCAAGCCATTATTTAAAAGTACTGTTGGATGAGATTTTTGGTAAAAATAATTTTAGGAATGAAATAATTTGGTCGTATGCGTGGGGCGTTAGAACTACGAAACGTTGGAATAAAAAACACGATGTGATTCTAATGTATTCAAAAAATCAAAATTTTAAATTTAATTATATAGATGTTTTAGAAGAACGAAAGACGAGCGAAGCAACAGAGAACAGGCTAAAATACAAGGGTGCAATGACCACCGATTGGAACAAAGGACGGGGAGATGAAAAATTTGCTCTGCCGACAGATGTGTGGTATATCCCGACAATCAATGCCATGGCAAAAGAACGTACCGGCTACCCCACCCAAAAACCGCTTGCACTTTTGCATCGTATTATTAAAGCATCGTCAAACGAAGGCGATATTGTGCTTGACCCGTTTTGCGGCTGTGCTACAACTTGCGTAGCAGCACAACAACTTGGTAGAAAATGGATTGGTATTGATATTGAAGAACAAGCAGCTGATATATTAGTCGAAAGATTAAGCGATGACGCGGGACTATTTAAAGATTTTATTAATACGCAGATTATACCACAAAGGACAGATATAAAAATTGAAGAACCGTCCGCGTCGGTAAAAGAACGCTTGTACAAAGAACAGAATTGCCTATGCAATGCCTGCGGCACAAATTTTGATATTTGGAATTTAGAAATTGACCATATTATTCCCGTAGCAAAAGGCGGTGGCGATTATTATGAAAACTACCAGTTATTATGCGGCTCTTGCAATAAAATAAAAGGCGATAGACCAATGGAGTATTTGCGATTGAAGATAAAGACGAGAGAGGAGACAATGAAAACCAAGATTATTTTCGGAGAGTAAAAAATAATATTATGGCAAAACAGCAATTTACAAATACTTTATACACAAATGACAATTTGTTTATACTGCATGGATTGGACAGCAATTTGGTGGATTTGATATATTTAGATCCGCCGTTTAATTCCAAGCGGATTTATTCTGCGCCGGTAGGCAGCAAGGCGGCAGGCGCAAGTTTCAAAGATATGTGGACGTGGGAAGATGTGAATGAACATTACCTAAATACGTTGGCTAAAAATTATCCGGCGCTGACCAACTATATTGCTTCTATTGGCGTCATTCACAGCAAAGCGATGTCGGCGTATTTGACCTATATGGCGCAACGCATCATCGAAATGCACCGAATTTTGAAAGATACCGGTAGTTTGTATTTGCATTGCGACCCCACGGCAAGCCACTATTTAAAAGCGATGTTGGATGAGATTTTTGGTAAAAATAATTTTAGAAATGAAATTGTGTGGCATTATACGGGTAACTCTGTTCCGAAATACAATTTTCCAAGAAAACACGATACGCTATTTTGGTATTCCAAAAGTCTCAAACTGTGTTTTAATCCCAATAGTGTATTGCTTCCTTATTCGGGATTGACAGAAAAACGATATAATCACACAGATAAACACGGACGACGTTACAAAATTTCTGCATTGCGCGATGGTAAGCAAGAAATTGTCTATAAGAAAGATGGAAAATATCCGGATGATGTTTGGGAAATACCCATTATTAGGAGTAGTGAGCGTGTTGGCTACCCGACCCAAAAACCGCTTGCACTTTTGCACCGTATTATTAAAGCATCGTCAAACGAAGGCGATATTGTGCTTGACCCGTTTTGCGGCTGTGCTACAACTTGCGTAGCGGCACAGCAACTCGGCAGAAAATGGATTGGTATTGATATTGAAAAACAGGCAGTTGATATTTTGGTAGAAAGGTTAAGCGATGACGCAGGACTGTTTAAAGATTTTATTAATACGCAGATTATACCACAAAGGACAGATATAAAAATTGAAGAACCGTCCGCATCGGTAAAAGAACGCTTGTACAAAGAACAGAATTGCTTGTGCAATGCCTGCGGCACAAATTTTGATATTTGGAATTTAGAAATTGACCATATTATTCCCGTAGCAAAAGGCGGTGGCGATTATTATGAAAACTACCAGTTATTATGCGGCGCGTGCAACAAAATAAAAGGCGACAGACCAATGGAGTATTTGCGATTGAAGATAAAGACGAGAGAAGAGACAATGAAAAACAAGATTATTTTCGGAGAGTAAAAAATAATATTATGGCAAAACAGCAATTTACAAATACTTTATACACAAATGACAATTTGTTTATACTGCATGGTTTGGACAGCAATTTGGTGGATTTGATATATTTAGACCCGCCGTTTAATTCCAAGCGAATTTATTCTGCGCCGGTAGGCAGCAAAGCGGCAGGCGCAAGTTTCAAAGATATGTGGACGTGGGAAGATGTGAATGAGCATTACCTAAATACGTTGGCTAAAAATTATCCGGCGCTGACCAACTATATTGCTTCTATTGGCGTCATTCACAGCAAAGCGATGTCGGCGTATTTGACTTATCTGGCGCAACGCATCATCGAAATGCACCGAATTTTGAAAGATACCGGTAGTTTGTATTTGCATTGCGACCCCACGGCAAGCCATTATTTAAAAGCGATGTTGGATGAGATTTTTGGTAAAAATAATTTTAGAAATGAAATTGTGTGGTGCTATCGGGGTGCGGGTTATCCAAAAAACGATTTTGGACGAAGGCACGATATTATTTTCAGGTATTCCAAAACAGAAACATACACATTCAATCTTGATGACGTACGAGAAGAATATGCAGAGGCAACAAAAGAGCGATTTGCACATTATATTGGTAACAAAAGAAAGGGGAAAGATTTTGGTACGCAAACATTAAATCCTTTGGGCAAACAACCTGACGATTGGTGGCAAATTCAACCCATTGCGCCTTCTGCAAAAGAACGTACTGGCTATCCGACCCAAAAACCGCTTGCACTTTTGCACCGTATTATCAAAGCATCGTCAAACGAAGGTGATATTGTGCTTGACCCGTTTTGCGGCTGTGCTACAACTTGCGTAGCAGCACAGCAACTTGGCAGAAAATGGATTGGTATTGATATTGAAGAGCAAGCAGCTGATATATTAGTCGAAAGATTAAGCGATGACGCGGGACTATTTAAAGATTTTATTAATACGCAGATCATACCGCAAAGGACAGATATAAAAATTGAAGAACCGTCAGCATCGGTAAAAGAACGCTTGTACAAAGAACAGAATTGCTTGTGCAATGCCTGCGGCACAGAATTTGATATTTGGAATTTAGAGATTGACCATATTATTCCCATAGCAAAAGGCGGTGGCAACTATTATGAAAATTATCAGTTATTATGCGGCTCTTGCAACAAAATAAAGGGCGATAGACCAATGGAGTATTTGCGATTGAAGATAAAGACGAGAGAGGAGACAATGAAAAACAAGATTGTATTTGGAGAATGATTATTTTCTGTTACAGAATAGCCATCATGTATTTATCGTTTCTTATCCCGAATTAACGGTTCATCAAGCTTTCAATATCTGCCACTGTTTTCGGGATAGGCGTACCTAACACGCGGCAACCGGCATCTGTAATGAGAATATCGTCTTCAATACGAATACCGCCAAAATCCAAGTACTGTTCTATCTTATCGTAATTGAGAAATTCGGTAAATTTGTTCTGTTGTTTCCACAATTTGAACAACTGCGGGATAAAGTAAATACCCGGTTCTACGGTCAGTACGAAGCCGGGATGAATTTTCTTAGCGCATCGAAGATAGCCCAATCCAAATTCATTGGAACGTTTCGTCTGGTCATCATAGCCCACAAAATTTTCACCCAGATTTTCCATATCATGTACATCCAAGCCCATCATGTGCCCTAATCCGTGGGGCATAAACAGTGCGTGAGCGCCTTTATTAACCGCCTCTTGGGTATCGCCACGCATCAAGCCTAACTGTTTCAAGCCTTCTGCTATCGTTTGACAAGCCGCAAAATGTACATCACGGTACAAAACATCCGGCTTTGCTAACTCAATGCCTTTCAGATGAGCGGCTAAAACAATCTCATACACCACTTTCTGTTTGTCCGTAAAACGCCCTCCTACCGGCATAGTACGCGTAATATCAGAGCAGTAATTATTGGGCAGTTCGGCTCCACAATCCAAGACTAACAAACGACCGCGTTCCAACTTCTGATGGTGGTGATGATTATGTAATGTTTGTCCATTCATGCTACAAATAACCGGAAACGATACATTGCCGTCATGCTCTAACGTAATGCCTTCCACACATCCCGCGATATGGTGTTCATAATAGTCCGTATTAACCGCCATCCGCATTGCCGTAGTCTGCATCTGATAGGCTATTTCAATAGCTTTCTCTATCTCGATAATTTCTGCCTCCGACTTCACTGAACGCTGCTTGACAATGGCTTTGATGAGCGTCGTCGAAACACTGTTTTTTAGGTCTTCGTAAGGTGTTTGCAGTAGTTGGCTCAGTAAATGCGTTACTTTTCCACGGTACGGGTTACAAAAATGAATCGGACGATGATTGGCGATAGCGTTTGCTATAACTTCTCGTAAGGCGTTCAACGGCGCTGTTTTTTGTACGCCCACACTATGTGCTCGTTCCGATACTGTCGGTAGGTCGCCCATCCAAATAATATCGTCAATATCAAGGTCGTTAGCAAAAATCCAATCCTGATTGTTATCCACATCAATAACCCCAAAGTAATCAGGCTCATTAAGTCCGAAAAAATACAAGAAATTGCTATCTTGTCGAAATTTGTAGGTATTGGCTGCATAATTAGCGCTGGCTTCAGGGTTCCCCGGCAATAGGATAAGACCTGAAGTTACATCGTGCTTAAGCTGTTCACGACGAGTGATGTAGGTGTCTTTAGTAAACATTTGATCGTTTATTAGTTGCTATTACTTTAGTTTTAGGCAAAGATAGTAAAAATTTTCAAATAAGCGGCTTCTTGTTATGTTTTTTTGAATTTGTTTGAACAATTACTATCAAAAATTAGTGCTTGTTTACTTGGACATTTGCTTCATCAGCTCTTTAAGAGTGGCTATTTCAGCATCTTTTTCGGATATAATTTTGTCTTGCTCTGCCACTTTGCGCTCCAAATCGCGATAGTCGTTAATATAAAAATCTTCCTCTTTCATAAAATTCCGTACATCAGGCGTAGTGTATGCCATTTGCAGCCGCCGAATGAGTGGACGAAACTCATCCTGAAAATCTTCTTCCCGCACGTTCATAATATGGCGGTCGTTGGCACTAGCAGCATCCTGGTCAAAAACGCTCAGCAGCCGCTCTATGTCGTTGCGCCGGTGCGCCTTCAAGCTCGGTATCTGCACTATCCACGAGCGGTGGTGCAGGCTATCTATGAACTCGTTGGGTTGGCTCTGCAACACCTCGCCCGTTGCGGCATCCCTTACCTGCTGGTTCACTTCAACTACCGGCTGTTGCGGGTAGCCGATGCTGTGGTTGAGCAGAAAAATGCAGTATATCTGTCGCGCCTTGCGCTGCTCGGAATCGTAGGTATTGGCGTTGCTTTGGTAGTTATAGCCAAGATAGTTGCGGAAGCGCATAATATCAGATGGCAGTTTTGCCTTTTGCAGCTCAATCGCCACCGTCTTATAGCCACCGTTGGGCAGGGTAATTTGCGCCACAAAATCCATGTGGTAAACGGTTTTTATCTCGCCCGTTAAGTTTTCGGTGGGGTACTCAGTGTGCGCAAACTCCAACTCCACCACCTCTTCGCTGATAATGGTAGAGATAAATTTCTTGGCCACCTTGTTATCCTCCATCATAAAGCGAAAAACAACATCATATATGGGATTAGCAATATACATAGCGGAACTTTACCAAATTATCTAGCCACAAAGGTACAAAAAAAAATTCAATTTACACGCAAACAAATAAAGAAAATCCTGATTCAGACAATTGCGCATTGGCGAAAGGGTGCGCGACCGTTATTTTTATCAAGCTTTTTCCTTTTGGTGCATCATAGCTTCCAATTCTGCCGCCAATTCCCTTGATTCCAAGCGCATAATACTTTCTTCGGAACTACCAAAACTGAGTAGATTGATGCTCCCGTACCAAACAAGCCGGTTGTCAATAATGACATATTTTTGATGGATATTGGACTTTATGATAACAGAAACGGTAGATTGCAACAATGCCATACACTCCTGAATTAATCTTGAGTCTTTGTAAGATTCTGGAGGACGAGTAATGACGGTAATTGAAATATCTTTTTGGAGCGGTTCTTTCAGCCATTCGAGGATTGTTTGTATTCGTTTTTTCCTTAGGAATGGGCTGACAATCAGTATTTTTTTTTTCGTTTCTGCAAAATCATTTTTTATAACGGGAACAAAACTGTTGGCATCATAAATCAGATTGATGTTATCCGGTTGATTGGCTGCCAGCGCTTTATAGCCTATTTGTGCATAACCTGTCAGTCGTTTATGATACATCCGTTCTAAAACAGGAACATGAATATCCACATAATCATAAATCATGACATTCAGTTTGTCGGAAAAATCGCGATGCAACCGCCCTGCATATTGCGCTAATGTTCCTTTCCACGCAATCGGGGAGGCAAGAAAAAGTGTGTCTAAACGTGGATAATCGAAACCCTCGCCAACATATTTTCCGGTCGCAATAATGATAAGTTTTTCCTCGATTGAAATGGTGGATAGAAATTCCATCGTTTGCGTTTTTACTTTTGCAGAATCCGTTCCAACAAGCGTAATAATATGTGCATCCGTTTGATTTGTCAACATACCTGCCAATCGTATCACATGTTCCATTCGTTGGGTAAGGATAATTGGAGTTCTGTCGTTTTTTACCGCATCAAGTACATCCGTAACTATCTGTTGGTTACGAAATTCATCTTCGGCAAGCGTTGTATATATTTGAGTGATATGCCATGTTTCTTCTGTTTGCGAAAATGGCTTTTTCAATGAAGTAAAACAGGGAATCAAATAGCGCTCAAAGTCATGTTTGCTTGCCTGCGATTTGGCATCAACGGAATAACGTATCGCTCCGCATTGCATAAAAATTATCGGATGCTGTCCGTCCTGCCGCATCGGAGTTGCCGTTAAGCCATAGACATATCGGGCATTGACCGTGCCAAGTACCTTTTCGTAATTGACGGAAGAGGCATGATGACATTCATCCACAATGACCATGCCGTAATTTTTCACTATCTCATCTATTTCATTATCATGGATTAGACTTTGTATAAGCGCAATATCTATGATACCGGATGCCGTGTTTTTCCCTGAACCGATTTGACCAACAATGGAGCGAACCATTTTACGCCTACGCTTTTTTTCTGTTTCCGGTAACACTTCATCTATTTGAAGAAATTGTTCCAACGATTTTTTCCATTGGTCGAACAATGTGTGTAAATGGACTAATATTAAAGTATTGCATTTTCTTTCGGCAATAAGCGATGCACCGATAACCGTTTTTCCGAAAGCGGTTGGAACGGAAAGTACGCCTGTTTCGTATTCGAGTAAAACGTTGGCGGCAGATTGCTGTTCTTCTCGAAGCGTACCTGTAAAATTAACATTTATGGTTTTTCCATGATTCCGTTTGTCGTCAAACAGATAATTAACATGCGCATTTTTGAGCAAGTCAATAAGTGAATCCTTGCAACCACGCGGAATACCCATGTAGTCAGCTGTTTCATCCAATGAATAAATGATTCTTGGAATGTCATAAGTGGACATCCGCATCTGTTGTGTTTTGTAAAACTGTGGATTTGAAAAGGCGGCAAGCCGCTTGATTCTATTGAGCGCCATTTGACTAATATCTCTCTTCGGGATGTACAACCTATTCGCATCAATGATAATGAGTTTATCGGGAAAATCCTTGTTTTCAAGTTTGACTTCCGGCTTTTTACTTTCCCAAGGTTTTGGAGATTTTTCTTCTTCAATTTCCGTATTACTCAATTCGCCCAAGCCATTTCCATTGCAAAGTTCTTCAAAATATTTTTTAATTTTATCAACTGTAATCTTCTTTATTGAAGCCAAATACGCCCATTGGTCGGGATAACTTTGAAAATCATCGTCAATAAATTCGCTGTTCCCATTCTTCCGCGCTCCGCCTTGTAAAGGTAAAGCTATCAAGTTACCAAACCCGCCTTTGGGCATAAAGTCCTGATTGGGAAACATCCGGTCGTAGGAAGTGAATTTTATCTCGTGCCTGACAGACATCGTTTTCGTCAAAAGGGCATTACCTAATTTTCGTGCTGATATTACCGGTACCGGTTCATCGAAGAAAAACCACACATGAGCGCCGTTGCCGGAACGAGAACGCTCAATGGCTACCGGAATATTCAATTCCTTACAAACCAATCGAAAAGCAGAAATATCCTTTTGCCAGTCTTTCTCATCAAAATCGACAGCGAGAAACAGGCAAGTTTCATCCGGCAAAAGCGGATAAATACCGACAATACCATTACCACTTTCGTCCTTATTGCGCAGATGTGCATTGATAACGCTTTCTTTCAAATGCAGCAGTTCTCTGTTTTTACAATTCTTGCATTTAACACGGGAGCGGTCGCAAAGTCCCTTTACCCACTCGTTTTTGCAAGCCGGAATATAATAACTGCTATTGAACTTCTTGCTGTAACAACGTTTGGCATAAACGTCAGTTCGTCCGCAAAATAGAGACATGAACAGTTTTATCTTTTCATCGGGAGTACTGTATTTGCCTATAGATGAGGCGATTCCCTGTGTGGTATTTTCTTTTTCAACAGCAATAACCTCTTGCTTTTGAATCATATCCTCCATCGGTAACCCTAAAGCCTTCCGCAATCTTTTATTTTCAGTTCGCAGGGCATGATTTTCCGATTCAAGTTCTTCGATTCGTTTATGGAGGTCTGTTTCAGGCATAGCGAGTAAGAAAAATGTCATATATCTCTACCCCTTCAATTTCGGCAGAGGCTTGTTCAAACAGTGTAAATAATGTTTTGATTTCTTCTGTTTTCATTTTATTGCAATGTTTTTATTATCAACTAATACATCTATCATTTGCAGTCGTAATTCCCATTTTTTATTGCTGTTCATCATCATTTGATTTTTTGGTTAATTGCTTTATTGCCTTGTCGAAGTCGCTTTCTAATTGTTGCATTTCGCGTCGGCGATAAATGGTAAATTCCTTTTCTGCTTTTTCTATCGCCTGCTGGTGCGAAATTTTACCTTTGTCCGTCAAAATATTTTTGTTCAACATTTTCAACTGTGTGTCCAAAAACTTTTTCCATTCGTTCATCGTCATAGGTTTTTGCTCCAATGCTTGCAATTCGGCATAACCGAGAAATCCTTCGGTCAGTAAATTCAGTTTTTGTAATTCAATGTCCGAAAGGTAGTTTTTGGCTATCCGAACATCTTCTTTTGTGATGTAATCATTTTTGAAATTGGTCATTCCAACCATCGGCTTTTCACTATCAACGCGGTTGTAAATTACTTCGGCAGCGGTTTGTTGGTGAACTGCGTAGTGCATTTTGTTTTGTACGGTGGCAAAAAATTCGGTTGTAACATGATTTTTCGGGTCGTAATCAATACTTGTAGCGTAAATATCCGTAACCTGCTGCCATAGGTTGCGTTCCGAAGAACGAATGTCGCGAATACGCTGCAACAATTCGCGAAAATAGCGTCCGCCGCCGTTTTTTAGTCGCTCGTCGTCAAGCGTGAAGCCTTTTACAATATATTCTTTCAATCGTTCTGTTGCCCACTGGCGAAATTTTGTTGCAACCTTTGAATTGATACGATAACCGAGCGAGATAATCATATCAAGGTTGTAATGCTCTGTATTATAGTTTTTCCCATCTGCAGCAGTTGTAAAGAAAAACTTTACAACTGAATTTTGATATAATTCGCCATCTTCGAGAATGTTTTTAACGTGCTGCCCGATATTTTGTTTGGTCGTATCAAAAAGTTCTGCCAGCTGTTTTTGCGTCAGCCAAACTGTTTCCTCTTCCAAACGCACCGACACTTTGGCTATCTTATTATCCGTTTCGTAAATTACAAAATCAGGTGTATTTTTTCTTAATTCATTATTTCGCATACTATTCATTTTTACAAATATATTGATACTCACACTTTGTTTTCTATGTTCTGCTGTGAGGGCATAAATATCTTTTAATTTTCTTCTTTGTAATAAATCTTGTAAAACTTTCCTTTGTTGTCACTGCCTTGTTCAATTAGGTCGCGATTGCCATGCACGTAAATATGAAAATTTTTGTCTAATTTGATAACGTTTTTGAACACACGAGCTTGTTTTTTAACGGCACTATCGGAAATGGTAAAATCATCGGCAAGTTCCAAACCGTATTCTTGCACGTAGGTAGATTTGTATTGATTGAAACTGTTTATTACCTCAGGTTGCTTTATCACTTCGTTGGCAAATTCTGCCATATTAAAATTATCGTTCTCTTTGAAAAATTTTACCGACTTGTTCAAGATGTCTATCTGGTCGGCTTTGGACACGTCAAACTGTTGTGGCAATTCGTTTTTGACAAAATCCTTACAAAGAGATAATACATTTTGCGTGTTATAGTATTCGTCTTTTCGTTGGCGGATATGCAGAAAATCATCTATCCAATACTGCGCCTCAACGCCTTTATTGGTATTATCCACTACTGCAACAATATAGCCATTTTCCCGCTCGGTGTTGAATATCAAACAACCTTTGTCTAATTTGTTGATATTAATCCCTTTTTCACTTTCAATCTCAAAGCCATCTCCTTTCGGAAAAACTTTTAAGAATGTATCTTTGTTTTCCGACTTGAACAGCCCAACCGCATCCACCGTTTTGCCGTCCATAATGCAATCTCTGAAATAAACGGTGTAGAACTCGCCACCTTTGATTTTGGGGTGGGTGGATTGGTCATACAAGTGCTTGGCAAGGTTTTGCGACTGTTCCAAAAGGGTTTTGGGATTATCGAAAATCTTGCTTACACAAACACATACTTCGTTCATATTAATATCAATGTTGTGATAAAAATTGAAGTATTCGTTGGATTTGAAAGGAGATATGAAATATCGTAGCAAAAGATTACTTATATCTTCTGTAATGGACAATGTATTTTTTGATAAAACAATATATCCATCTAAAAATTTAACCCCAATCTTGTGTAAAGCAATAAAATGTATTTTAGAATCGTCAAAAATAAGCATGATTTTTTATTGTTTGAATTTCAAATAATTATCTTTCTTTATTTTGCTAATCTCTTGTGAAATTTTCACTTTTGTACTTGCAAAATTAGTATCAAAGGAATTATTACACGGCGTTATTGATATTTGCAATGCAGAATCATTATAATCAGTCCTACCTAATGCGCCCGCAAAGGCGACATCAATAAGACAAATGCCGCTTCTATTCATATAGTTGTAACTTACATAGTATTTTACTTTTTCACAAAGTATAGCGGCTTTATATTCTTCACGAGAAAGATAAATTGTGTCGTCTAACTCTTTCCCATGCAAATTTAATTGAGAAACTCTACCTTTCAATGAATCCAAATCGTCAGGAAGATTCTCCATTGTTTCATCTGGTCTAAATCTCATAT
>BNXT01000023.1 GCA_025999775.1 Bacteroidia bacterium
GGTAATACGGTGCGTGTCCGTATCAGCGGATAAAGACGTATCCGAAAACGAAGAGGGTTCAAGAAATGTTGATATATCCATTGAACGTCCGGTGGCGTTACTTTTCCATTTTTGCAAATAAAAAACCATGGATATATCAACATTTCTTGAACCCTCTTCGTTTTCGGATACGTCTTTATCCGCTGATACGGACACGCACCGTATTACCGTTTACACCGAAATAGGCAAATTTCCGGATCTCACACATACTGACATCGCTATCGTCGGTGTGCCTGAGACACGTTATGCCGAAGGAAACGTTTATACACATAATGCTCCGGATGTCATACGTGAGCATTTCTACAATCTGTGCCAACATACGCCATCGGTACACATTGCAGATATTGGTAATATCGTGATAGGTCGTCGTCCTAACGATACGTATGCCGCCTTGTCGGAAGTCATGGTGTATCTGTTTGAACTCAATATCATACCGCTTGTTTTAGGTGGCAGTCAGGACTTGACGTATGCGATGTACAAAGCGTATGCAAAGCGTAAACAAGTGATGAACCTCATGTTGTTGGATGCCAATATTGATTTAGGCGATCCGGAACAGGGTATCACATCAAGGTCGTATTTGAGCAAAATTATTGTAGATCATCCGAATTATTTGTTTTTCCTTGCGCAAGCGGGATTTCAGACCTACCTTACGGATGCTCAAGCGTTGCAATTACTGGAAAATCTGAGTTTTGAGGTGTATCGGTTAGGCGCTATACGTAAGGATTTAACTGCTTTTGAACCGGTCATACGTGGTGTTGATGCGTTGAGTATTGATATGTCGGTTGTGCGTTACAGCGATTCTCCGGGGCATGAGAACAGTCAGCCTGTCGGGCTTTTCGGCGAAGAGATATGCCAACTTGTGCGTTATGCCGGAACCAACGAAAATCTCAGTAGTATAGGCTTTTTTGAGTATAACCCACAGTATGATAATAATGGACAATCGGCGCAATTGATTGCTATTATGATGTGGTATTTTATTGATGGCTATAGTAATAGAAAACATGAGTATCCCCATCTTAACAAGGATAATCTCACAAAATACATTGTTACTATTGCCGATAGTGATGAAAATTTAGTGTTTTACAAGAGTAAAATTTCCGATCGGTGGTGGGTTGAAGTACCAAGTCACAAGCCGCATCACAACACACAGAATCATCGCTATATCATTCCTTGTAGTTATGCAGACTACGAGACGGCAATGCGCAATCAGATACCAGAGCGTTGGCTCTTAGCATTTCGGCGGTTAGCGTAAAAGAACGACTAAAGATAGTACGTTTCTTTGACGGGATACACAGCCATTTTCACGAAAATAAAAAATAAAAAAATGAATACAGAACTCAATTTGAGGGAGTACCTATCCAAGATAGGTATCGCCAAACCGAAGAAGATTTATCACAATCCTTCGTTTCTTACGCTTTACAAACATGAAACGAACAAAAACCTGACCGGTTTTGAACGTGGCTACAAAACGGACACCGGCGCTGTAGCTGTACGTACCGGGGAATTTACCGGAAGATCTCCCAGAGACCGATTCATCGTTGAAGATGAGACAAGCAAACAAACGGTATGGTGGGACGGAAAAATTAACCGTCCGGTAGAACAACAGACTTGGCAAGAACTTAAAGAGCTAAGTCTCACCCAACTATCCAATAAAGCGCTGTACGTTGTGGATGCTTTTTGCGGTACAAACGAAAATTCCAGAATGAAGGTTCGATTTATCATGGAAGTAGCATGGCAAGCCCATTTTGTTACGAATATGTTCATCCGTCCTTCTCGTTACGAGCTTGAGCATTTTGGCGAACCTGATTTCGTCGTATTAAACGCCTCCAAAACAAGTAATCCTAATTGGGAAAAGCATCAACTTCATTCCAGCACATTTGTACTATTCAATCTTACTGAAAGAATGCAGATCATAGGTGGTAGCTGGTATGGCGGAGAAATGAAAAAAGGCATGTTCTCCATGATGAATTACTTCCAACCTCGTAAGGGTATTGCTTCTATGCACTGTTCTGCCAATGTAGGGGAACAAGGTGATGTTGCTATTTTTTTCGGTCTCTCTGGAACAGGAAAAACGACCTTGAGCGCCGACCCCAAACGCTATTTGATAGGCGACGATGAGCATGGGTGGGACGATGAAGGCGTGTTCAACTATGAGGGTGGATGCTATGCTAAAGTCATAAACCTGTCGGAAGAAAATGAGCCTGATATATGGGGCGCTATTCAACGCAATGCGCTTTTGGAAAACGTCGTTATAGGTCCTGATAAGTCCGTTGATTACAGCGATGATAATATCACCGAAAACACTCGTGTATCCTATCCTATCTTTCATATCTCTAAGATAGTCCTACCGTCTAAAGCGGGTCATGCCCATAAAATAATTTACTTATCATGTGATGCCTTCGGTGTTCTCCCTGCCGTGTCTGTGCTTAGCAGAGATCAGGCGCAATACCATTTTTTGTGTGGCTATACCTCCAAAGTTGCCGGTACGGAACGCGGCATATCCAAACCGATACCTACTTTTTCTCCTGCATTTGGCGAGGCTTTCCTGATGTTGCACCCTACTGTTTATGCTACTCAGTTAGTCAATAAAATGGACAAAAACGGCAGTAAGGCGTATTTGGTTAATACCGGTTGGAACGGAACAGGTAAACGCATATCGTTAAAAAACACGCGTGCTATCATTGATGCTATTATTGACGGATCTATTGATACTGCTACGCTTACTCATATCCCGATATTAAACTTAGAAGCGCCAACACATTTGAATGAGGTCGATGATACCATCTTAGACCCTCGACAAACTTACTCTGATGTGAAGGAATGGCAAGACAAAGCAAGAGATTTAGCGAAACGCTATGTTGATAACTTTGAACAATATTGCGATAACGAGATAGCTAAAAATCTTAAAAAAGCAGGTCCACAGCCTGAGGATAATTCGTAAACACGTTATGGTTTAAATGTCCATTTACCTCACCCCCGTCCCCTCTCCATTTGGAGAGGGGGGATATTATTGATAAAAGAAAAACCAAAAAAATAGTGATATTTTTTGTTTTTTACCAAAATTATTGCTATATTTGCGGTTTATCTACGCAATAGCTTTTTCTTGAATATAAAAACACTATTATGAAAAAAATTTATTGGATAATACTCTTAGTTCCGATGATGTTTTGGAGTTGCGGGTCAAAAAACACCATGCCGGAAGACGTTATGTATTTTGCAACGGTAGAGTTGAATACAGATTTATCGCAATTCTCCAACAAAGAGAAAAAGATGCTACGCTATCTTTTTGAAGCGGCAAGTATCATGGATGATGTGTTCTGGAAACAGACCTATCCGGGCGATAGGAAAAGCCTGATAGAAGCCTATAAAAACAGTCCGGATACAATGGCTTTTCTTAATATCAATTACGGTCCATGGGAACGTTTAGGCGGTAATAAACCCTTTGTGAATGGCTATTCGGATAAACCCAAGGGCGCCGGTTTTTATCCGATTGATATGACGGTAGAAGAATTTAACGCATTGGAGGATACCAATAAAACCCACCCTTATACAGTCATCAAACGTAATGCAGCAAATAATACGCTTCGAGTAGAGTGGTACCACGAAGCCTACAAAAAAGAATTTGAGAAAGCGGCACAACTATTGGAGAAGGCAGCTACCTTGAGCGAGAACGAAAGTTTTGCCAACTATCTAAGATTACGTGCAACAGCGCTGCGTACCTCGGATTACTACGAAAGCGATATGGCATGGGTAAATGTCAAAGATTCTAAAGTTGATTTTGTTATAGGACCCATTGAGCACTACGAAGATGCTTTGTTTGGCTATAAAACCGCATGTGAGTCTTACGTATTGATTAAAGATGTTGAATGGAGCAAAAAATTAGAGAGTATAGGTGCGTTATTGCCCGAATTACAAGCTAATCTACCGGTGTCCAAGGCGTATAAAGCGGAAGTACCGGGATCGGATGTGGACATCAATGTGTATGACGTTATTTTCTATCAAGGAGATTGCAATGCCGGTAGTAAAACCATCTCCGTCAACTTGCCGAATGATATACGCGTACAGCTATCGAAAGGGTCTCGCCGACTACAATTGAAGAATACCATAAAATACAAATTTGACAAGATATTAGTGCCTTTGTCTGATATTCTTATCACGCCGGAACAACGCCACTATATCAAGTTTGATCGGTTTTTTGAAAATGTTACCTTTCGCGAAATAGCTCAAGGTTTGGGCATAAAAAGAACCTTGAAAACAAACGAGCCGGTACGTACTGCGCTCAAAGAAACTTATTCGGCATTAGAAGAAGCAAAAGCAGATATTGCCGGTTTGTACATGATTGAGCAATTGCATAAAAAAGGTAAACTTACTGAGGGAGACATCTTGGAAAACTGTGTAACCTTTTTTGCCAGTATTTTCCGTTCTGTACGTTTTGGGGCTTCCAGCGCACATGGACGCGCTAATATGCTATGTTTTAATCATTTCTTGGATTATGGCGTATTTTCACGTGGAGACGATGGTTTTTACACCTTGAATTTTGAGAAAATGCCGCGCGCTGTTAATGCGTTAGCAGAAAAGATTCTCAGAATACAGGGTGATGGCGACTATGCTGCTGCTAAAAAATGGTTAGCCGAAAAAGGTACTATTGATCCGGTGCTGCAAAGCGACTTAGACCGTATCTCCGCCGCTCATATTCCACGTGACATCGTTTACTATCAAGGCAAATCCGTCGTTGGACTATAATAACGATAGTACATTACAGTAAAGTCAATGGATACAACAAACACGCCTACGGAAGTGCGCCCAAGTTGGGACGAGTATTTTATGGGGTTGGCACGGGCAGTAGCTTTACGGGCAACTTGCAGTCGTGGACGAAGCGGATGTGTCATCGTACGCGATAAACAACTGCTTGTTACCGGCTATGTTGGGTCTCCGAAAGGACTGCCACATTGCAACGACGTTGGTCATCAGATAAAGAAAACAATTCATGAGGACGGACATATTACAGAGCATTGTGTTCGTACCGTACATGCCGAGCAAAATGCAATTTGTCAGGCAGCTCGGTGCGGCGTTGTCCTCGAAAACAGTACGCTCTATTGCCGTATGACCCCATGTCGCGTGTGTGCGATGTTGATAATCAACTGCGGTATCCGGCGCGTGGTCTGTGAATACCGCTACCACGCCGGCGAAGAATCCGAACAAATGTTCAAAGAGGCTAATGTACAACTTGAGTTCTTCAACGAAGAAGTACTCAATTATTAAATGCAAAGAACCTCCACACTCAATTCTCAATTGTCTGAACCGAGATTTTCATAAGATTTACAGGATTAACAAGATAATACATAATTGAGTGTGGAGTGTGGAATTGAAAATTCCCCCACATTATTCATTGTTAATTATTCATTATTCATTATTCATTAATTTAAAATCCTGCAAATCCTAAAATCTTGAAAATCCTGATTCAGACAATTGTGCGTAGAGACGTAGCGTAGAGACGTAGCATGCTACGTCTCTACAATCGCAATGACGACCTTATGAAATCTTGCCTTTCAGGCAATAGTTGAATGTGTGCTACTTTTCACCGCAAACTGCGCTACGCTTGTATGCGATTATGAAAATCACGCCCATTCGGGCAGAATAGGTAATATCGTTGCTAAAAGGTCTAAAACATTTTTGCAAAATTACAACATTTTTCCCAAAGAAAAAAGAGCGAAATTTATTTTTTCAATTCTCCGAAATCTTTACCTGACTGCCTGATTGATTTCCTTTGTTTGCACATCATACAACAAAGCTACATCGCTGTCAAGCAACACTTTTTTGCCCCCGACAGTGATGATTTTATCCTCAACCTGCTGTATTTTAAGCATATTGTCCATATTATATAAGGGCTTTCAGTTTAAAATTCGGTGCAAAGATACGAAATATTTTTTAATTTAGGAATTTAGAAATGCAGAAATGTAGAAATTCCCCCACATTATTCATTATTCATTATTCATTGTTCATTGTTCATTGTTCATTGTTCATTGTTCATTGTTCATTGTTCATTGTTCATTGTTCATTGTTCATTGTTCATTATTCATTATTCATTGTTTCTATAGTGTCTCAAAAAGATTTAACCCAGATTTTGGTTAAAAAAATTTTAACCATCGTCAATATTTTGGTTATGAAATAAAAAATTTGTATCTTTGTAGGTTGTATGCAGCACAAAACCCTAAATAATATCCTGTCAGATTACGCTCAAATGGACGTTGACAGTTTGGTGGAGTTCAAAGATTTCGCCGAGCAGTACCCCTATTGTCAGAGTTTACACATACTGTATTTACTCAATTTACGCCGTTTAGAAGAAGATACGTTTCCGGCGGCTTTAGCATCGACCGCTATCCGAGTTTATGATCGCACATTACTAAAAAGTCATGTTGAGAAAGTGGATACACTGTTTGCACATCCGGAACCCGCTGTACCTAAAACGGTAAAAGCGACTACGCCACTTAAAAATCTGTCCCAGAAAACGATTTCCGACTTGCTGCATATACCCAAAACGACCGTAAGATCCACGCCATTACCGCGCTCCTCCGGCGAGACAAGGGATTTAAATGTAGAGGTTACGCCGTTATCGCGCTCTGCTGACCGAACCAGGGATGTCAAGATTTCACAAATTCAAGTACCCCCATCAGCACGCACGGACGAAGAATATCTTGAATTGATGCGGCAAGAGGCTTTAGCCAAAATCAATCAACGACTGACCGCTTTGCGGCAAGCTAACGGTCCCACCTCGCCTCTTGTGCAAACGCCTACGCCAATCGCAGAGACTCAACCCCTACAACCTAAAACCAATAAACTTAAAACGTCTGGGGAACTCATTGATACCATCATCGAAACCAACCCAAAGATATCCAAAATAGAGACGGAAAAAACAGGGAAATCGCTATCAACATGGAAAACCAAGGAAGCGATGAGTTTGCGTGAAGACTATGCGTTGGTAAGCGAAACACTGGCTAAAGTGTATCTATCACAAGGCGCTACAAAAAAAGCCATTGAGGTTTACAAAAATCTAAGCAAGAAATTCCCCGAAAGGAAGGCGTACTTCACCAAAATCATCAAATCCGTAGATGCTAACGCGTAGATAGCGCTCGAAAACTGTGGAGTGTGGAGAGTGGTTTTGACACATTTACGCAAACTGTCCCATTAAGAACACGGTGTTTTGCTTGTCCACATTCGGCAAAGATGACCGCCATTGAGCGATCGTTCGGGTGCATATAAAAGCGTCGCCCTGTGTAATATTTTTGGCTATACACAGGGCGGTACGAAGATCACACACACGACACAACGACTCCATTAGATGAGTGTTGCGGTACGGTGTTTCTATAAAAATTTGGGTTTGGTTATCCTTATGGACAAGCGTTTCTAAGGCTTTTATTTTAGCTTCACGCGCCGACTTCTCAATCGGAAGATACCCGTTGAAAGCAAAGTTTTGTCCGTTTAAGCCGGAAGCCATCAAAGCAAGTAAAATAGACGACGGTCCTACCAAAGGTATCACGGGTATCCCTTGACGATGTGCCATAGCAACGATCGTTGCACCCGGATCAGCCACACACGGAACGCCCGCCTCCGACAATAAACCTATGGAACCCTCTGCAATGGTGTCCAAAAACGTACTGCGTTCCTGTGCTGTTGTATTTTCATTCAACACTAAAAACCGAACGCTGTCAAAATCTCTATTATAGCCTATTTGTCGAAGAAACCGCCGTGCTGTGCGCACATTTTCTACAATGAATGTTTCTATCGGTTGTATCGTAGCCGCCATACTCGCAGGAAAAACCTCCGAGACATCGCTAACGCCAATGCTACTTGGAATAAGCAGCAGTACATTCATCCGACAAATAATGTTAACATTTCAGTTTCTTCTCCAAATCTTGAACCTGCAATTTATACTTTTTGTTCGTATCGCACTGGTTTTTGACCGTTCGGTGTGCGTGCAGAACTGTGGCATGGTCTTTATTTCCGCACAACTTCCCTATTTTTGCGAGGGAACTTTGGGTATATTCTTTGGAGAAGTACATGACTAATTGCCGTGCCTGAACGATTTCTCGCTTGCGGGTATTGGAGTTGATGTCGTTGACCGAGATATTAAAATGGTCGCATACCACGCTTTTGATGTAGTCAATCGACACTTCTTTGTTCGTATTCGTTGCTATTTGGTCGATGATACCACGAACAAGGTCTAACGTAATAGTACGTTTGCTTAGAATGGATTCAGCCAATATGGTTTTGAGTACGCCTTCTATTTCACGAACATTATTAGAGATACGATAAGCGATATATTCTACTACATCATCAGGTATCACAATGCCGCCGTCATCCATAATTTTGCTCTTGATAATTTGCACGCGCGTTTCTGCGTCGGGCGGCGTTAATTGAGCAGATAGTCCCCACTTGAAACGCGATAACAAGCGCGGTTCAATGTCTTCCATTTCTAACGGCGATTTATCGGACGTAAGCACGATTTGCTTATTGTTTTGATGCAGATAATTGAACAAGTGAAACAATTGCTCTTGGGTAGCCGCTTTGCCGGCAAAATTATGAATATCGTCCATTAACAAAACATCTATCGACTGATAAAAATAATTAAAATCGTTGACCGTCTGGTTTTTTACCGAGGCTATAAACTGGCGAAGGAAATCTTCGGAAGAGACATAGAGTACTGTTTTATCGGGGAAATTTTCTTTAATTTTAATACCGATAGAATGTAGCAAGTGAGTTTTTCCAAGACCCGTAGCGCTGTAAACAAACATCGGATTGAAAGCATTACCGCCGGGGTTGTCGGCAATAGCATAACCCGCCGACCGTGCTAAACGATTACATTCGCCTTCAATAAAATTATCGAATGTATAGTGATGATTGAGATTGGAGTTAATCTTGATTTTTTTAGGAATACCGGCACAAACCCAAGGGTCAATCTTTTGGTTTTCAGAAGTTGGAATAAGGATGGCAGGATTCTGAATGGCTTTGCGATTATGTGAAGGCGCTTGCATGCACGTAGAATCGCTGGCATCAATCAGTATGTTATATAGCAATCGACCGTTAGCGCCCAATTCTCTCCGAATAACCATCCTAAGCAAATCAATATAGTTTGCCTCCAAGTAATCACAAAAATACCTACTTGGAACTTGAAAATAAAATTAACGTACTAAGTATTGGTGGTAGTATGATTGCCGCCGGTAAAGATTCAACAAAAGCCAAATTGGCGATTAATGAAATGGTGCGGAATATTGATAAGTGTATCCAGCTGTTAGACGGATAATACCTATGGAAGAACAATCAATCATATTAGTCATTGCTGACAGACCCTATAAGTTGCAAGTTAGGCCGGAAGACGAAGCGTTGTTTCGTGATGCAACCAAGCACATCAATGAACGTATAAAAGTTTATAAGACATATGCGTTTAAAGATTCGCAGGATTTGATTGCTATGGTTGCGTTGCAATACACAACCAACGCGTTGCGCAATGAACGCATGGTTAAGTTTAGAGATCAGGACATGATCACTAAGCTCAATGCAGTGAATGAGATCCTTACATCGGCTGTCCTTTAACACGCTATTTACGTTCTTACAATATAGACACTTACCGCTTCCGCATTCGACATAATTCGGTTTGTAAACTCAACAGTTTCAAAGTAGGGCGACGCTCATACACGAGAAAGCAGACTACAGACTTCGGTCTCGCACTTTGTGCGACAGTAGATCCTTGAAACACGTTGGCTAGCCCAAGAATTACACATGGAGTTTACCAAAACTCAATTGTCGGGTGCGGTTTTTTTTACTTAGTACTACAATGTAATTGAAACACATAAATTAAAACTATGATACCCTATATTATTATCTCCGTTGTTGCACTCGCAGTTGGTCTCGTGCTCGGCTTGACCATAACCAACCGTATATTTAAAATGAAGTACCGCAGAAGTTTACGGGAAGCCGAAGAAAAAGCCGAGATTATCAAAAAAGAGAAGATGCTTCAGGCTAAAGAAAAGTTCTTACAACTCAAAGCCGATTACGAACAAGAGGTGAATGACCGTAACAACAAGGTGGCTCAAGCCGAAAATCGTATCAAGCAAAAAGAGCAAAGCACCAATCAAAAACTTGAAGAACTGCAACGTAAACAAAACGAAGTTAACGCTCTTAAAGACAAGCTTAACAATCAAATGGAAGTCTTTACAAAACGTAAAACGGAATTAGACCAACAACGCGAACTGCAAGTTCAAAAATTGGAAGCTATCGCCGGTCTTTCAGCTAAGAGCGCTAAACAGGAACTTATCGAGGCTATTCGAGATGAAGCTAAAGCCGACGCACTAAGCCAAATTCGGGACGTGGTGGAAGAAGCTAAACAAACAGCTAATAAGGAAGCTAAAAAGATTATCATCGAAACGATTCAACGTACAGCCACCGAACACGCAGTGGAAAACTCTGTTTCGACGTTCCACCTTGAAAATGAAGAATCCAAAGGACGTATCATCGGTCGTGAAGGTCGTAATATTCGTACCTTAGAAGCGCTTACAGGTATTGAAGTTATTATTGACGACTCACCGGACGTCATCATCCTTTCGGGCTTTGATCCGGTACGTCGTGAAGTCGCACGATTGGCGCTGCACCACTTAGTTACCGATGGACGTATCCATCCGGCACGTATTGAAGAGGTGGTTACAAAGATATTCAAACAGATCGAACAAGAGATTGTCGAAACCGGCAGACGCACGTGTATTGACCTTGGTATCCTGAATCTCCATCCTGAACTCGTCCGTATGGTTGGACGCATGAAATACCGTTCGTCGTATGGACAGAATCTTTTACAACACTCCCGTGAAACGGCTAACCTTTGCGCTACGATGGCTTCGGAATTAGGCTTAAATCCTAAGATCGCTCGTCGAGCAGGCTTGTTACACGATATTGGCAAAGTCGCAGAGGAAGAACCCGAATTACCGCACGCACTCTATGGCATGAAATTAGCGGAACGACACAAAGAACGTCCCGAGATTTGCAACGCTATTGGCGCACACCACGATGAATGTGAAATGGATAACCTTATTTCGCCCATTGTACAAGCCTGTGATGCCATCTCCGGCGCACGTCCGGGCGCACGACGAGAAGTCGTAGAAGCGTACATCAATCGACTTAACAAGTTAGAAGAATTGGCGCTATCCTATCCGGGTGTACTCAAAACGTTTGCTATTCAAGCCGGACGCGAATTACGTGTGATTGTGGGCGCAGACAAAGTCTCCGATGCCGAATCCGCACAAATATCATTAGACTTGTCGAAAAAGATTCAAGACGAAATGACCTATCCCGGACAAATAAAGATCACGGTTATTCGAGAAACACGCTCAATCAATTACGCAAAGTAACGAACTATTAAATCTAAAAACCATTGCGGCGCTCGGCAGGGACGCCCTGTTTTAGTATCCATATATACTAAGGTCGTACTGCCAATATTGAGAAGTTTATCCTCGTTATTGTAAATCTCGTAGTTATATACGATACGCAATAACGGCAGTTGCACTAAGGTCGTAACTATACGCAATTCATCATCATACCGCGCAGGGTGTTTGTACTCGCTACGTAACTCAATAACAGGACACATGATGCCGCGTCTCTCCATTTCTGCGTAGGTAACGCCCAATGACCGCATGATCTCTGCTCGACCAACTTCGTAATATTGTGGATAGTTGCCGTAATAGACAAATCCCATCTGGTCAGTTTCCGAATAGCGTACCCTCAATTTTGTTTCAACAGAATACATATTTGTAG
>BNXT01000024.1 GCA_025999775.1 Bacteroidia bacterium
GAGGTAACATATTCATTGAAGAAACTTCATCGCCACCACTACTTATTTGTTGACTCCCTACGCTAATAGAAGAAGAAACCCATTTAAAAAAAGACATGATTGAGTGACTATCAACTTCGCTTAATTGCAAAACGATATTCGTGATTCTCTTTAAATTGTCAAGATGCTTTTGCCCCAATTGTCCGGTAGCACAAGCGACTATTAAACCCGTCTTACGTTTTTTTAATTCAGCAAGGGCTTTTTTCCAAGCACCGGTTGGACCACCGTCGGTCATCAAAAATATTAAAGGTTTCCAATCTCCCTTTGTATCTATAGTTGTTTTTACAACTTCGGTGTCTAATTTATTGGATAATAATGTTAATGCCTCTCCTAAGGCTGTAGTTCCTGATGCGTCAATATTTGGTGTCTGAAATGAAATAATGTCAGTCAAAGGAACTATTTGTTGCGCTGTTTTGTTGAATGTTATCACGCTCAAAAAAACAGTTTCTAAAGCATAAGGATTTCCACGCAATGCTAATACCATCGCTTGCATTCCTTCCTTTACTGCTTCAATTGGCTTTCCTCTCATAGAGGTAGAAGTGTCCAATATTAGATAAATGGGTAATCGTCTCATTTTTTTTTGTCTCCTCCTAAAAGCGAAAATAACAAATTCAGCAGAGAAGCCCCGACTTTTCGCTGCATCCCCTGCTTTGTGGTGGAAATACCGGTGCGCCGAGCAAAACTCTGCTTGGCGCCCGTTATTCCTACGGCTCGTTTCCAAGAAAATGACATCCCCGGAATTATTGATTTGCTTTTTGCCATCGTTTTTACACTACAATATTTACTTCCGGTGGAGGCGGTGGCAATTCTCCGAGACCAACTACTTCATTGCCGCTGTCAACTTTCTGGCTGCCGGTGCTGATCGATGACGAAACCCATTTGAAGAACGCCTTAATGGTCGAACTGTCGGCGGTATCCAACTGCACAACACATTCGGTAATCTGTTTCAAAACGTTTGTGTCGGCGCTTTGTCCGGCAGCGCAGGCAACTACCATACCGGTTTTCCTTTTCTGAAATTCCGCAAGTCCTTTTTTCCAGTCGTCGGTGGGACCGCCATCGGTCATAATGAAAACCAGCGGTTTCCAGTCACCTTTCACTTCCGCGGTCGTTTTCGCAACCTCGGTATCAATTTTATTTGCAAGCAATTTGAGTGCGTCGCCGAGCGAAGTCAAACCGGTTGCCGAAATAGAAGGTATCTGAAATGCGGTCAGTTCCGTAAGAGGCACAATTTGGTTTGCGCTACTATCGAAAGTGATAATGCTCAAATACGCCGTTTCGAGAGCGTAAGGGTCTTGCCTCAAAGCGCTTACTAATGTTTGCACGCCTGTCTCTACGGCGGCTATTGGTTCGCCACTCATCGAACCGGAGGTGTCAAGCACCAAATAGACGGGAAGTCTTCTTGCCATAATTTTTGTGTTTTTAAGTTTACAAATAAGATTTTACAATTCGGGATATGGTTTCACATAAATTGTTGTCAGCGGTTGCGTCTCCAATAGCATTAAATTTCCAAGCGCCATCTTTCTTGTACAATTTGCCCATAATGATTGCCCGTTTGCCGGAATATTGTGATTCTGCTGACACATTGTAAGAAGCAAATACTTCTTTTACCTTTGTAGGCGTACCTTCATACATTCTGATTTTTGCATAAGGAATCTGCGAAAAATCTTCTTTGCCTACATTATTCAGGAAAAAGAAAATTTGCGAAACGCTACTATTCACTTTGGATAGATTCACCGTAATGATTTCGTTATCCAAACCGTCATCGCCACCTTTATCGCCCTCGCGGTCATCGCCTGAATGGTGCAATGCTTTGTCATTGGTATCCAATTTGCCTTTGGACATACCGTAGCGTTGCAAAAATTCAATTCTGTATAATGGAGAATAAATGTGGTCGTACAACTTGTTGTTGTCGTCAATCAAAACACAACTCAAATCCAAATCTACATCAATGGTCTTTTTACTTAATCCCAAAAATCCTCCGGATGTTTCAATTGCGCCCCAGTTCACGCCAACGCAAAACTCGGTTAGTTTGCTGCCATCGGATTTTTCCAAATTTATCCGTTGACCTTTCTCCAATTTTTTTTCTAAATTGATTGCCATAATACATCTCCTTTTTTAATTGTATTTATTTAAATAATCTTCCAAACCTCCTTTTTGCCCAACACCAACGGCTTCAAATTTCCACTCATCATTGCGTTTGTAAATTCTTCCGAACTCAACAGCCGTTTCCACTGAGAAATCTTCCTCTAATTCATATTTCAGAAGTTCCTCGTTGTTGTCGGGGTTGTAAATTCTCACAAAAGAATTACGCACCTGACCAAAGTTTTGATGGCGTTCTTCGGCTTTGTGAATGGTTACTATAATGCAGATTTCCGCAGCATTGGGGTTGATTTTTGACAAATCTACCTTAATGCTTTCGTCGTCGCCATCACCCGCGCCGGTAAGATTGTCGCCGGTATGTTCCACTGCGCCATCGGGCGATTTCAGGTTGTTGTAAAACACAAAATAGTCATCGGACAAACATTTTTTGTTTTCGCCGAGAATAAATACCGAAGCATCAAGGTCGAAATCAACGCCTGTGCTTGACGAGTTGGCGTCCCAGCCCAACCCGATTACGAATTTTGGGAGGGAAAGCGTTGCGCGTCCTCCTTTTTCTAAACTTATTGCCATTTTTTCTGTTTTTTAGTTGTTGATTATAAATTCAGAATTGACGGAAAACTTTTGGCTTTACTTTTCAAATTTGCCAGCAATGCCTTTTCGGTTTTATCCAATTGACCATCGCCTTGAATCTTTGCAAGCAGCCATTGTGCTTCGTCTTCTTCAATTTCGCCGGGCGAAGTTTCGTCTTCCAACAGAAAACTCGTTATTGCCTCAACGAAAAGCGTTTCCCAACTGCTATGGTTGGCTTTGCCTGATACAGCATCATTCAAATAGAAGAGAAAATCTGCTTCTTCCTTGTCGATTTTGCCATCGGCATACAATACTTCGCAAAGTTGTTTTACTTCGGCTTCATCAATCACGCCATCGGCAAGGATTGAGTTTTTTAATTCTTTTAATGTGCTCATTTTTAATAGATTTAATGTGTGAATATTGATTTGAAAAATTATTTACTTCCTGCTCGATACAGCATTCCCCAATTGTATGCTTTATCGCAATCGCTGTGTCCACCGTGGAATGTTACGAGTTTTCTAACCGTCATAGAATTACTATCAAAAAGGATTTCGGTAATGGCACAGAACTTTTGCGAACGGTCTTGTTTGCCCATTTCAACAACAATATCAGGATTTCCCGAGACTTTTACAGTTACCACGGCATTGGTTTCGTCCCATTTTGCTGCGCCTTCATAGATAAAGGTATAAACCGTAATGCGTTTCAGGTCGGAAATTCCCTGTGGGTTTATCAGGATGTTTTCGCCTTCGGCTGAAGAACCTGATTGGTCGTCGCCGCTGTGCCAAATCCACGGTTTTTGTGTGTAGCAACCTTGCCGTGTTGCCTGATTTTTAGCGCCTCCTTTTCCATGTGCAAACTGCAAACCGTCAATACACGATTTGCTTCCATCCTGCAATTCATACCAAACGCCCAAATCAAGGTCAACGGCACTTGCCCAGAAACCCTTTTTTTGTGTCCAATTCAGATTAATAACAATCTCTTGTGAAGCGTTATCACTACCTTTGGTTAAGTCAATTTTATGACTATCACCCTGTTTCTCAAGAGTGATTTTGTTTAAATTTATTGCCACACTATTGGATTTTAAGCATATTTATTGACAAAATACTGCAAGCCCCCTTTGTAACCGATTCCCATTGCCTCGAATTTCCACTCGCTACCCTTTTTGTAGAGGCGACCGAATTCAACGGCGGTCTCCACCGAAAAGTCCTCATCTAATTCATATCTCGCAATTTCCTCATTTGTTTGAGCATTGTAAATACGGATAAATGAGTTACGCACCTGTCCGAAGTTTTGTTTACGGGTTTCGTAATCGTGGATGGTAACGGTAAAAATAATTTCCTGAATTTTCGGATCTACTTTCGATAAATCCACCGTTAACGTTTCATCATCACCGTCGCTGTTACCACCGGTTAAATCATCGCCGGAAGATTCTACTGCACCATCCGGTGATTTCGGATTATTGTAAAACACGAAATACTCATCCTGAGGCAATTTCTTGTTTTCGCCCAACATGAATGCTGAAGCATCCAAGTCGAAATCAAACCCTGTGCCTTCGTTGGGATCCCAACCTAATCCTACGCCTACTTTCGACAGCCCGATTTCAATCCGCTGCCCTTTTTGCAAATTTATCGCCATGATTTTTAAATTTAATTATAATTGTGTTGTTATTTAAAAAAAAATTGTTATATTTCGCGCGAGCTATGTGGCGTTGCTCATGTGTGTGTGTGTGTGTGTGTGTGTGTGTGTTTAACAAAATTTCGGACATAACCAAGCTTTTTGTTGAAAAGTTATCAACAAAACTACATGACACCTTATTACACCATTCAGAAACCATATTATTCATAAATAATTTGCAAAGATACGATTTATTTTTAATTTAGAAAATTAAAAATGCGGGAATTTAGAAATTCCCAATTTTTTTAACCAATTTTTTATTTGTCTGTGTGTAATTCAAAAATTTTATGTAAATTTGCAGAGATGTAAGATGATATACTAATTGATTTTTAAAAACGTGTTTTTTAAGCAAAAATCTAAAATACAATGGTTATTTTGTGGGGTATTATTGTGCCAGAGTGTTCCTGTTTTATTGGTAGCACAAGGGGACGTATCGCCCAAACGATCGGTTGTTCAGATTTCAGGATTGCTGATTCATAACGATAATTTAGAGCCGCTACCGTTTGTACACATTCAGGTGGATGGTACCCGACGGGGCGCTATGGCGGATAGTAAAGGTTTTTTTTCGTTGGTAACGTATGCCGGTGATGAATTATTGATTACCGCTATTGGTTTTCATAGCGTTCGTGTACATATTCCCGATACCTTGACATCGGATCGCTACACCTTGATACAATCCATGATGCAGGATACCATAGAGTTGCCTGTTACGGTTATCTATCCATGGCCTTCCAAAGAGAAATTCAGAGATGCTTTTTTGAACCTCAAAGCGCCGGATGATGACTATGAAACAGCTCGAAAAAACTTAACCTTGGCTGAATTTCGTGAACGTGCTAAATACGGTAAAATGGACGCTGCAATGAACTATCGCAATTTCATCAACAATAAAACCGATGAATTGTACTATGGCGGTAAATTATCAGGGCAATCACCGCCGAATAATTTGCTCAATCCTTTTGCTTGGTCACAGTTTTTGCGGATATGGAATGCCCAAAAAGAGCAAAAAAAACAAAAAAAAGCCTTAGAGTGGGATGCGTATGACGTGGAAGATTAGCGTGGTGATACTATGTTGTATTGGTTGGAAGACAGCATTATCTCAAACACAGGACACAACCTTACAACGCCGATTGGAAGGCACTGTCGTATCCGGTCAACGCGACGCCCCCGTACGAATAGACGCTACTAATACCAAAATATTACCAACTATCTCTGCAAACATCGAAGACCTTATCAAAACGCTTCCCGGCGTACATTCTAATACGGAATTGTCTTCGCAATACTCGGTGAGAGGCGGCAATTACGATGAAAACCTGATCTACGTGAACGACATAGAGATCTTTCGACCGTTCTTGATTCGATCCGGCGAACAAGAAGGTCTGAGCTTTATTAACCCCGACCTTGTTTCCTCACTCAAATTCTCTGCCGGCGGCTTTGAGGCTAAGTATGGCGATAAAATGTCATCGGTATTGGATATTCGCTACAAACATCCTACTAAATTTGGCGCCAGCGCAACTTTAGACCTGTTGGGCGCATCGGCAAGTGTAGAAGCGATAAGTCCGGATAAAAAACTGAGCTTACTATTTTCGGTACGCCAAAAATCAAACCAATACCTAATGTCTTCCATGCAAGTGAAAGGCGATTACAAGTCCTCGTTCACCGATATACAAACGTTGATAGCTTACACTATTGACAACCGTTGGAGTGTCGATTTCTTGGGCAATTATGCCATCAATAAATATCAACTTGCTCCAACTTCTCGTTACACAAAATTCGGGACATTAGGCAATCCTATCAATCTATACATTCACTATGAAGGCGCTGAAGTGGACAACTATAACACCAAGTTTGCCGCTTCGTCCGTGTCGTTTCGCCCTTCAAGCAAACAACAACATAAATTAACCCTCAGCGTGTTTCAGTCCGTGGAATCGGAGACTTACGACATCTTGGGCGCTTACTGGTTAAGTCAGACTGATAACGAGATGGGCAAAGACCCATTTGGTAACCCTGTGGAATTGATGGGGGTCGGATCGTTCATCGATCATGCCCGCAATGTTTTGGACGCGATTGTTTACAATGTCAACTACCAAACACAAATTGAAACTGACCGTTGCTATTGGATTCTGGGCATGAAGTACCAGCATGAGGATATTGTGGATGGCATAGATGAATGGAAATTGGTTGATTCGGTAGGGTATAATAGCCCTAATGCTCAGGATCTTCCGGGCGAACATAATACCCCTTCGGTACCGGTACTGCAAAACACTTACCGTTCCAATAACCACGTCATCTCTGACCGGTTTATGACTTTTGCCCAAAATACCATTACGATAAATGCTCGTCTGCGTACTATTTTGGGTGCGCGTATGGTCTATTGGGATTATAATAACGAATGGCTGTGCAGCCCGCGAGCATCGTTGATTTATACGCCACAACAACGTTTGTCGTTACGTTTTGCGACAGGGTTGTACTACCAGCCGCCGTTTTATCGGGAATTACGTAATTTGCAAGGACAGTTAAACCCACACATTAAAGCCCAGCGTTCCATCCATTTTGTGGGCGCATTGGATTATTTTATGACTTTATGGAATCGTCCCTTCAAAGTGGTTACGGAAGTTTATTACAAAGACTTATCCAACTTGATACCCTACGAAATTGATAATGTACGTATTCGTTATGCCGCTACCAACAATGCCAAAGGGTATGCTACGGGCTTGGATGTTCGCATGAATGGCGAATTTGTGAAGGGTGTTGAATCGTGGTTTGGCTTCTCGTGGATGCAAACGCAGGAATCAATCAATGGTATGGCTTATGTCCCGCGCCCAACAGACCAACGCCTGAATTTTAACCTGTTTTTTCAAGATTATCTTACGAGTAATGAAAATATTCGTGCTCATATTAACATGATATTTGGTACCGGCGTACCAAATGGTACGACTTTGGCTTTTGAACGACCGGAATTATATGCCAATAGACTGCGGTTACCGGCTTATCGCCGCGTAGATATAGGATTCTCGTACCAACCGCCGTTTGTTAAAAAATATAAGGCATGGATTAGTTTAGAGGTCTTTAATGTTTTTGATATTAACAATACTATTTCCTATATGTGGGTTACTGATGTTTATGGTGCACAGTATGCCGTTGCAAATTATTTAACGCCCCGTTTGTTCAACCTTAAACTCTCTGCGGAACTGTAAACACGCCTCCAAACTCAAACTATGACCGCATGACTACGCTGATAAACTCCCTCAAACCCCACATAGAAGCCGTTGACAAGCAGTTTGTCGCGTTATTTCAAAGCGCTAATCCGATAATGAACGAGGTCGCAACGCATCTCCTGAACGTTCGTGGCAAACAAATACGGATGTTAATGACCTTGTTGTCCGCAGAAGCCCTCGGTGGTATCACCGATGCCACACACCGATCAGCGGCGTTGATTGAGGCGTTGCACTTATCTACGCTCTTACACGATGATGTCATTGACCACGCAACCATGCGCCGACACCAAACAACAGTGAACGCCCGATGGGATAATGCAACGGCAATTCTGACCGGCGATTTTATCTACGCTCGCTGTTTGCAAACAGCTCTACAATACAAGGATTACAACGCAATGGAACACATTAGTAAGGCTGTAACCGAAATGAGCGACGGCGAACTGTTACAGAAGTATCACACTAAGGATTTTACAATGACAGAGGCTGTTTATATGGATATTATCCGTAAAAAAACAGCGGCTTTATTTGCAGCAAGTTGTGTGTGTGGAGCAATCTCAGTGAACGCTACGATGCAGAGTCAACGCCAATTCTACAATGCCGGATTGCAGTTGGGTATTGCTTTTCAAATCTACGACGACTTATTGGATATAATGCCCGAAGCACACACCGGTAAAATCAAAGATAATGACCTGCGTGAGCATAAGATGACCTTACCGTTCATTCATTTTGCACAACATGGTACGTCCCAACAACGACAGTTATTAGAGAAACTTATTCATGGCGATATATCTGCAACGGATACCGACCGTGCCGCTCTCTTGCAAGCTGTTTTGTTGACCAGCGAAGGGTATGTACGCCAACGCATACAAAACCATATCGAACAAGCTAAAACTATTCTGATAAACTATCCCAAAGAGCGACTCTGTATGTTGTTTGAATTTTCTTGCCGCAGTTAAAATTACTGAATTAGGCATTTTCAATGCTTTACAAATTCTACAGGCACTGCCTACGGAATTGAAAAAGATTCTACAGGCACTGCCTGCACAATTCAAAACACCTATCTTTACTTAGTTGGACTCATACCAACATGCTATCAAATTGTTTTTTATGGTATCGATAAAATCCCGCAGAAACAGTACTTTACCAACCATAAACCAATGTATTTATGATACAGGAAAACCTCATTCATACCTAATTTCTTTAACAAAACAACCTCAGTAGTACATGAATTATCTCGCGTCTCTCCAAACCTAATTACCTCATTATCACCCAACCATTTGTAAAAATGAGGTTGTATATTATTATTAAACGCAATATATCCTTTGCCCTCGAAAACGAAGCATTTATTTATAGGGTTGCGTTCGTCTTTTGTGTGTAAATCTTGTAACTAATTGATTATCAACGCGTTCTGTGGACCCGGAGGGACTTGAACCCCCGACCAATTGATTATGAGTCAACTGCTCTAACCGTCTGAGCTACGGGTCCATAACGACCAATCATAGTCATTATGAAAACAACTTACAAACAACAGTGCAAAGATACAAAAAAAATTACAAATCACAAATCCTTTTTCCCTCAAAAAAATTGCTATACCTATAGTTTCCCTTCTGTGAATATCTTTTTTTGATGCTGCATAACAATGAATGCTACAATTACTGATAATAAATCCGATACCGGCGACGATATCCAAATTCCTATCAAATCAAAAAATATCGGAAAAGTGTACAAACACGGAAGATAAAATAGTACCTGTCGGGATAAACTCATAAAAATAGATAGCTGCGCTTTTCCTATGGATTGAAAAAAATTAGCTAAGACCACTTGAAATCCCACTAATGGAAACATCAAAAACATATAACGCAAGCCCACTTTAGTTTTTTCAATGAGTTCTAAATCAGAAGAAAACAGTTTCGTCAAAGCGCCGGGGATACACAGCGCCAGAATAAACCCTATGGCGTTGATGCTGATTGCTACTTTTATCGTTAACATTAAGGTTCGCTTCATGCGTTCACGTTGTCCAGCTCCGTAATTATATCCCACAATAGGTTGCATCCCTTGACAAATGCCAATAATCGTCATGATAAAGACATTAACATAGCTGATAACGATACCATAAGCGCCAATAGCCAAATCGCCACCATACCTGAATAATTGTTGATTAACGAAAACCACAATACCGGAAGCCACGAGATTCATCAAAAACGGCGCCATGCCAATGGATACGATGTTGCTAATAATCGACCAGCGCAACCTAAATGCACGCGGTGTAAAACGTATTTCGCTATGAATATCAAAAAAATGCGACAATACAAAAAAGGAACTGATAAACATTGCAATTGCCGTTGCCGTGGCAGCTCCTTGAATGCCCATATCGAAACCAAAAATGAAGACAGGCGCCAATATCGTATTGACCACAACGCCTAAGACAATAGCCGTCATCGATTTTTGCGGATAGCCTGTAGCCCGCATCACGCTTGCAAGCCCAAAAGCTATATTACTAAAAATACCAGCGGGAATCACAATGACCATAAACTCTTTTGCATATTGCAGCGTGTTCACACTCGCACCGAAGGCTCGCAGTAAATCATCCAAAAAGATAAGTCCTAACCCACTCAATATAACCCAGAAAAACAGCGTCAGTATAACGGCATTGCCCAAGATTGCCTCCGCTAAACGTCGTTTACGCATACCCAATACAATGGATATACGCGAAGCTGCGCCAACCCCTACCAACGTACCAAAAGCTTGTAAAAACATCATGATAGGGAATGTGATAGCTAAACCTGCAATAGCGTAAGCGCTAATTCCCTGCCCTATAAAAATACGGTCGATGATGTTATACAAAGATACGGATAGCGTTCCAATAACCGCAGGAACGCTATATTTCAACAGTAATTTACCAATCGGTTCGGTACCTAATTCTTTAATACTTGCCCTATTTTGTACCCTGAAAAGTCTTCTCATGTTTGTTATCTTTTTACACCGTAATCCATTTTATACTCACACCTTGTCGTTCCATGCGCCGGAACCACGTCATCTGTCGCTTCGCAAATTGGCGTATGGCAATACCCAATTTTGTAGCCATCTCATCATAAGTTAATTGCATGAGCAGGTACTGTGTGATAAATTTGTACTCAAGTCCATAGTTTATCAAACGTTGTGGTTCAATTCCGCTACGGATCAGGGTTTCGACCTCTTCAATGAGACCGTTTGTCAAACGTTCGTTTAGACGTTGTTCAATACAATGGCACAATTTCTCACGCTGCATCGTAAGACCAATCACCTGTGCGCTATGCCACTTCTGTTGTGCGGAGTAATGTTTACGATGGGCTTCTGCCTGCGCTATTTCTAAGGCTCGTATCGTCGTTGGTTTATCTACAAAATCCGTTGTATTATGTGTGGTTCGCAAAGCTTTCAGCCGTTCAATTAACACTGCATGCTCAAGCTGATTCATCGCTTCATGAAATGCCGCATCAATAGGCACTTCTACAAAATCGTAACCTTGCAGAATAGCTGACAGATAAAGTCCTGTTCCGCCACAAACTATGGGCTGTTTTCCACGATCTACAATATCCGTATAGACTTTGCCAAAATCTTGAACGTATTGATACACGCTGTAATTATCTCCGGGTTCGCAAATATCAATGAGATGATACGGTATAGACTGTCCTTGGTAGCAGTACAAATCCAAGTCTTTGCCGGTACCAATATTCATACGGCGAAATACTTGCCGAGAATCCGCGCTAATAATTTCTCCGTTGTTCTCGGCAGCAATTTGCACGGCATAGCGCGTCTTGCCGCAGGCAGTAGGTCCCAAAATAGTTATCATTCACATAGATATATTCTACGAAGTTACGATTTTTTTTGATATATACCTAATCTCAAA